>JAFECZ010000302.1 GCA_018241905.1 Pseudomonadota bacterium | reverse complement strand
CGCGCCCTGGGTCGCCGTATCCACTCGTTGTGGGACTTGGGTTGTCGACATTTCCGACGTACTATGAGGCGCTCAGAGTGGGCGCTTTCCTCGTAGGTGGAACCTCCGCATCCCGCTTCTGAAGTGGAGAAATGCCATGCCCACGTACCAGTATCGTTGCGCAAAGTGCGGTGAGGTTTTCGAGCGTGTCGAACACGTCGCTGAGCATGAAACTGCTCGCTTGCGTTGCCCGAGGTGCGCCAGTGAGGCTGTTCAGCATCGGCCGACGCAGTTCTTCGCGAAGACCTCCAAGAAGAGTTAGGTCAGCAGTACGCGACGCTCGGCGCGCAAACGGCCACAACGCCACGGGTCATGCGTCGCCATCGTGTCATCCATTCGCGCGCTGAACGTGGCGGATGGACCGGTTGCGTCTGCTGTGCTTGACTTCGCCCCCTCATCGCCGTGCTGACGCCTGCAAACCACGCCTCATAGGATGAACCCGCGTACAAACGATCGACTCGCTCAGCGTCCTTGTTGCAACCGTTTGAGCCCATGGTCTGTCAAAAGCTTTCCGCCTTGACGGTCCATTGCCACAAATCCGTTTGACCTCAATCGATTCGATACTTTGATTGCATCGGTCGGATAGGTCAACTCGCTGAGTGCCGCGTTTCGAGTCCCATACCGCCGCACTGTATGGCGGCGTCACTCCGGCGGTCGCGATGCTTGACCCGTCAGGCGAGAAGACAGCTCGATTAGCCCAAAGGTAGTCGGCCGGAATGCCGAAGACCAGTTCAGCGTTATGCAGTTCCAGATCTGTGTCGTTGTGCTCGCGTCGCGCCCCTTTATATCCGCAGCGGTAGCCAGTAGTTTTCCGTCCGGGCTGAAGTCCACGCCCACGACGCGTCCGTCCGCAATTCCCACCTGCCACGTCTCACGCCTCGTTTCCAAGTCCCAGACGCGAACCGATTCGTACAACGCCTCTGAGAGTGTGGGGTGGGGAAACACGCTCTCAATTAGTTCATGGACCGTTGTCTCCAGTTTGCGAGCAACGACATAGCCATGAATCAGCTCCGCGACGCTTCTCCAACAAGATGCGCGCCCAGCAGTTCTCCCGTGGACTTGTCGAAGATGGCCTTCACAATCCGCTGTCGACTCCCGTCGCAATGGCCATTCCGTTGGCCGCGAACGGGAACCTTCCGACCTTCACCTCGATTCCCGTACGGCGCGCATCCGCTTCAGTCGGGCCAACGCTTGCAACCTGCGGATGACCGAAAGTGCAACTGGGGACGGAGTTTGGTTCGATAGGGGTGACGTCCAAGCCGGCAATCTTCTCCACGCAAAGTACGCCTTCGTGGCTGGCTTTGTGCGCAAGCCAGGGAGGCCCCGCCACGTCACCGATTGCATAGACGCCGGGCTCGTCCGTGCGGCAGTAGCTGTCAACAACGATGTGCAAGCGATTCGTGCGCACTCCGGTGACGTATGCCGCAGCCTCTTGCGTAAAGCGCCCTGAGGTCACGACGAACCCGCCTGCAGCACCGTGCGCGGCCATCACGCCATACAGTTCCCGCACGGTGGAGACGCCTACCTTGAAGGACTTCCACTGCTTGCACTGCACGAAAGTCTTCTCGCCAGCCTCGGTGAGCACCAGGTCCACGCCGCCATCGGCGCCACCACCGCCAACCTCTTTAACCACATAGCCTCGGCGCCGGAAACCTTCCCCCGACCAACAGTTCAAACTGCTGCCAGGACATGTCCTGCAGCGCTTCCGCACCGCTGCTCGCCGAGGTGGTATCAAACAAGGTGCGCCGTTGCCGCCGACGTACCGCCGATATCACGGCGCCAAAGAGGTAGATCATCGGCAATAGGTACTGACCTCCCATGGCGGGGCCCTGCCAAATGGCCGTCGTAGCCATCTGTCCGATTTGCTGAGCGGCCTGCGCAGCAGGCAGGGGACGCGTGGCAACGGCATGCAGTATCCAGTAGCCAGCGAGCGCCAACGCCACGCCCGCCCACCAGGGCAACAAAGCCACAAGGTCCATGAGGTCCTCCGCCGCGCTGGACTTGCGCCGTCTCGCCGTTGATTCCCCTTTGAATCCGCCGATCGGCAAACTGAATAAACATTCTGCAACAAACTCGGAGGCGATTTGGCAGTGAATCGCAGGCAATGCCCTCATTCGGTTCATCACCAAATGCGTTTCGCGGAATGGCGCTGGCGTGGCGATGGTTGCGGGCAGGTACGGGACGCTGTAATATGTCTAATATTTTGGACAATATCTGGTTGCGACCTGCCATGAACTTGATCGACATCGGCCATGCTGTACGAATGCGGCGCGCTGAGCTGGGCCTGTCCCAGGCGCAGTTGGCGCACCTGAGCGGCCTGTCTCGTCAGACCCTGGTTGGCCTGGAAAACGGCGCTCTGAGCGATCTGGGCGTCAACCGCGTGGGGCAGGTGTTGGCGGTGCTGGGGCTTGACACCCAAAAGCCGGATACTCTGGCGCGGGGCAAGAAGCGTGGCTTGTGGATGGCGGCCAAAACGGCCAGCGTTAGCTTTGCGCATGAACTGGCTCCCGAGGCGCTCGAACAGGCCCTGGCGAGCGGCGACGTGCCGCTCCCATTCGCTCCGCACCTGACCCATCTGTTCGACGAAGCGCCCGTGCCCGTCGTCGTGATGGCCGTGGAGGAGGCAGCATCGCGCGCGCATCTGCCGCCGCGACAGATCTGGCGCAACGTGGCGAAGTTGGCCGAATCCTTGTCCGTGCACCGGCGGGCGCTGTGGGCATGAAGTCCGGGTCGCTGCCCAGCGGTCCCTGGGAAAAGCTGTTCCCGCGGGCTCTGGCGCTGCTTGACGAGATCAGCCGGTACGGTGGAATCGCCGATCCGTTCTGGACCTTTGGCGGTGGGACCGTGCTGATGTTTCGCTACCACCATCGGTTGAGCAAGGACATCGACATCTTCGTGCCCGATCCGCAGTACCTCGGCTTTGTCACGCCTCGGTTGAGCGATACGGCGGCAGACCTGACGCAGGACTACACCGAGCAGCCCGGCGCCTTCGTCAAACTGCAGTTCGAGGAAGGTGAGGTCGACTTCGTGGCCGCTCCCAACCTGCTGGCCGATGCCTGGGAAACCTGGGAAATCGGCGGCCGCTCCGTGAAGGTGGAAACGGCCGCCGAAATCATCGCCAAGAAGATGTACCACCGAGGCGACCGGGTCACGGCGCGCGATCTGTTCGACTTTGCGCTCGTGATCGAGCGCGAGCCCCAGCAGCTCCTGGCGGCAAAGTCGTTTCTGCTGCGCCATCGAGAGGCATTCTTGTCGCAGATTCGGCAGCCACATGTCGGATTGCGCGCCGCGTTCGACGCCATTGCTACGCTGGACTACACGCCGGGCTTCGATCACTGCGTGGCGGTGGTCGGGGAGTTCCTGGACAGCATGTAGTTTCCGAGTGGCGCGACATATGCAGCCGAGGCGTCATCGGTGTTTGCTGAACCTTCGCAGGTACAACCTGGGTGCTACACCACTCGCAATGAGAAGACTTCCGCGGCTGACGCGGGAAAGGTCTTGTTCTCGGATCCGATTTCAGCGAGTCCCTTCTTCAGGTAGCTTGTGATGAGCGGCTTCAGGATGTGAAGGCCGGGATGGTCCGCCAAGTGCCAACGGTGCTCTTGAGGGATCACCACCTGCCTTCTGATCGGATGACGGTGCAGCATGCACAAGTAGGCGTTGCTGCCACGTCAAGCACGGCCGATGAGGCCAAGGTGAGTGAGGTGAGTGACGAAACCATGGTAGTTCTTATAGTCCTCAAGCTTGCTCCCTAGGCTCGCGAACATTTCCGCTGCGGCGAAGTGGGCCGCGCTGCGACAGGCATTGGACGACCCGCGGTGACCCTTCCAAGGAGGAACGCCTCCTTCAACTCTGAGCGCAGCGCCCCCATCATTAACCCTTGTCGAGCGCTAGTACCGGGTGCCAAGTGAGCGCTCCGCCGCGCCCAGGTGCCTCGCGAGCGCGCCTCCGTAAGCCTTGAACCACGCTGAAGCACTACAGCATTGACGACATTTCGGGTCACTACCTCTTCATGCTGCATGGCATGGGGATCGAGACCGGCATTGATTTGGACAAGCTCATCGAAGCGGGGGTGTTCATCGGTCACTCGCTAGGACGCGAGCCCAACTCTCGCACCTCTCGAGCGTTTTAATTCAAGCGCGCGAGCATCGTTTGATCAGGAGGTGGTCGCGGAAGGAGCGGCTCGCGATGTCCGAGGCCGCGCGCTTGGGTGGATCGTTCATAGGCGCTCTCCACCTCGTTCTGCGTTAGTCAAGGGTAATTCCGGCCTTCCGGGTGACCTCACGCCAACGCCCTAGGTCCGCTTCGAGATCCGCACGAAACTGCGCCGTGCTGTTCAGTACTGGCTCGACGCCTCGCATCGTCAGACCCTTGCGCGAATCCGCGTCGCTGAAACCTTGCTGGAGGGCGACCTGGATCTGCTTGGCGATCGTGCTGTCGAGCTTCGGCGGCGCCAGGACGCCGAACCATGTCGTGGGGCTGTAGTCCGCCAGCCCGGCCTCCTGCATCGTCGGGATGTCGGGCGCCGCCGGCGAGCGGGACTGGCCCGTGACCGCCAATGCGCGCAACTGGCCGCTCTGGATGAAAGGCAGGGACGAGGGCAGGGTGTCGAAATAGGCCTGCACCTGGCCGCCGATCAGGTCGGTGATGACTTGGCCGCTGCCCTTGTACGGGATGTGCCGCAACTGCGTGGCACCCGTGGTCTGCACGAAGAGCTCGGCGGCCATGTGCGTGATGTTTCCGACGCCGGCGGAGCCGTAGGGCACGGGCTCCTTGCTCGCCTTGGCATAGGCGATGAACTCGCTCACCGACTTGACCGGCAGCTTGGGGTTGACCACCAGCACCAGGGGCGTGAAGCCCACGAGGCTGATCGGCGTGAAGTCGCGCAAGGGGTCATAGGGCGGCTTGCTCATCAGCACGGGGCTGATGGACTGGCTGGCCGTGACGCCCAGGAGCAGGGTGTAGCCGTCCGCGGGCGAGCGAGCCACATCGGCCGCGGCGATGGTGCCGTTGGCCCCGGCCTTGTTCTCCACGATGATGTTTCCGGGCAGCACCTGCCCGAGGCGCTGGGCGACCAGCCGCCCGACGAAGTCCGCGCCGCCCGCCGGCGTGAAGCCGATCAGAAGCCGTACCGGCCGCTCGGGGTAGGTAGCCGCATGGGCAGGAAGGCCCGCGGCGGCCAGGCACGAAAGCCCGCCGAGCACGGCCTGGCGTCGGTTGATGCGATGGTTCACGTCTGTCTCCTTGTTCGAGCATAGGGCTCGTCGGGTCATTGCGTGCGCCCCGGTCGCATTGACCGGTGCAGGTGGGGCCACAGGCGGGCCACGACCGGGCCCTCCGCGGCATAGGCCAGGCAGCTGTCGACCTTGGACTGGCGTTGCGCCTCGTTGGCCGGGTCGTTGATGGCGGCCAGGCGCAGCGGCGCGAGTCCCTGGTAGGCCGTGGTGGCCATGGGTCCGAGCAGCTCCACGATGTGCGTGCAGGAGGACTTGCCGCCCAGCAGTTCCCGTACGCGCCGGTTCCAGCCGCTGCGCATGCTCAGGCCGACCAGCGGCGCGAGGGTGCGGGTTGCGCCCTGGCACGCCTCGAAGGGAGTGGCGTGCATGCGCGCGAGAGCTTCGTGTACCTTCATATGCGCGTCGATCACCAGCGTGACGACGATGTCGTGCAGGGGCGTGCCAGGGGGCAGGTCCGTGTCGGCGAGTTGGCGGCGGAACGGATGGGCCTTGCGGTCCAGGAGCGCACCCTCGACCTCGTAGAGGCCGTCGGTGCGCGCGAAGAACCGCAGGTCGACCTGCCGATGGTGGACGAGTTCACGCTCCGTGGCTGGCGCTGTCATGGCTGGGCGCCCCCGATCAGGCCGCTTCCCGCACGGGCGTCCACCCGAAGGCGCCGGGCTTGGCGGTCTGCACGCCGCCCGAAGCGAGGAATGCGTCGCGCTGTGCGGCGCTGACGCCCGCGGCCTGCAGCACCTCTAGCGTGTGCTCGCCCAGTTCGGCGGGCGGCAGGGTGCGGACTTCATCCGTGTCGGCGTTCAGCCGAGGGAACTCGGGCGCCTGGAAGTCGAGCCCGCGATAGCGCAGGGCGCGCGTCTTGCCCGCCTGCTGCGCCTGCGGTGCATCGAGCACCCGCTCCAGAGGCAGCACTTCGGTGCACCCCACGCCGGCGGCCTTGAGGCGGGCGACCACGTCGTCGAAGCTGTGCTGCGAGATCGCGTGCCTGACGACGTCCTCCACTTGCTCGCGCGCCTTCTTGCGCAGGCGCAGCGTCGCCAGCCCGGCGTCGGTGGCCTGCGGCAGGCCCATGGCCTCGCAGAACTTCAGCCAGTGGCCGTCGGTGAGCATCAGCAGGTAGATCCAGCGCGCGTCGGCCGTGCAGTACGCGCCATAACCGGGCATGCTGAATTCGCCGTGGGGTTCGCGCTCGGGGCGGCCCAGCAACTGGGTCTTGAGCTGCACGCCGACCAGGTCGCGCGACGCGACGTACAGGCCGGTTTCATAGAGGCCGATCTCCACATG
>JAFECZ010000301.1 GCA_018241905.1 Pseudomonadota bacterium | reverse complement strand
CGCGCGACCATGAGCAATGCCCAGCTCACCGCCCACGCGATTCGCGCGCTGGGCGACGACATCGGGCCGGTGGACTGCCTGGCCACCGGCACCTCGCTGCCCGACCAGCTGCTGCCCAACCATGGCGTGATGGTGCACGGCGAGCTGGGCTGGCCGCGGCTGGAGGTGGTGTCGCTGGCCGGGATCTGCCTGGCCGGCGCGGCGGCTTTCAAGCACGCCTGGCTGTCGGTGAAGGCCGGCGATGCACAGCGTGCCGTTGCCACGGGGTCGGAGTTGGTGTCGCCTCTGCTGGCCGCCCGCCACTTCGAGGCCGAGTCGCAGCACCGCGTGGAGCAACTGCAGGAGCGCCCCGAGATCGGTTTCGAGAAGGACTTCCTGCGCTGGATGCTCTCCGACGGCGCCGGTGCCGTGCTGATGGAGCGCGAGCCCAACGGGCCGCGTCCGCTGCGGGTGGACTGGGTCGAACTGTCGTCCGCTGCCCACGAGTTGCCGGTGTGCATGTACGGTGGCGCCGATCTCGACGCACAAGGCCGCCTGCAAGGCTGGGCCAGCTTCGATTCGCTGGACTGGCGCGCGCAGTCGGTGTTCGCCATCAAGCAGGACGTGCGCCTGCTCAACGAGAACATCTCCGCCGCCACGCTGCGCGATCCGCTGGCCGAGGTGGTCAAGCGCCGCAAGCTGCGCGCACAGGACATCGACTGGTTCCTGCCGCACCTGTCCTCGCACTACTTCTTCGAGCCGGCCGTAGCCGCGCTGGCCGACGCCGGCCTGCCGGTGCCGCGCTCGCGCTGGTTCACCAACCTGGCCACGCGCGGCAACACCGGCTCGGCATCGCCTTTCATCATGCTCGACGAGCTGCTGCGCTCGGGGCGTATCGAGAAGGGCCAGCGCCTGCTCATGTTCGTGCCCGAGAGCGGGCGCTTCTCCAGCGGCTTCATTCACCTGACGGCGGTGTAGCAGCGCGATGGACCTCGACGCCGTACCGCAGGAAGGCAACGCCACGCTGGCAGGCCACCGCAAGCTGATGTACGCGCGCGCCGCCGACGGGCGCGTGGTCGGCGTGGCATCGGCCGGCTGGGAGGCCGAGGAGATCGTCACCCTGCACGCCGTCGACGCCATCGACGCGCAGGCCGATGCGGCCCTGCAGCGCGCCCGCCAGGGCCTGGCCTCGCCGCTGGAATACTGGATGCACAAGCGCCGCATGGACGTGCCCCTGCTGGCGCAGACCACGGGCCTGTGGCAGTGGCGCGTGCGCCGCCACTTGCGTCCCGCCACCTTCAGCCAACTCTCCGCCGCGCTGCTGGCGCGCTATGCCCAGGCCCTGGGCCTGACCGAATCCGAACTGCGGAGCCTGCCTTGAGTTTTCAGCACCAGCATGCCGCCCACTGCGAGAGCGGCGTCATCGCCAACCTGCTGCGCCACCACGGCGTGGACATGAGCGAGAGCCTGGCCTTCGGCCTGGCGGCGGCGCTGTCGTTTGCGTACCTGCCTTTCGTCAAGGTGTCGGGCCAGCCGCTCATTTCCTACCGCATGCCGCCCAAGGCCATCATCAAGGGCATGCTGGCGCCGCTGGCGGCGCGCTTTCGCTTCGAGACTTTCCGCAGCCCCGAGGCGGGCGAGCGCCGCTTGAACGAACTGCTGGCAGAAGGCCGCCTGGTGGGCATGCAGACCTCGGTGTACTGGCTGCCGTACTTTCCGCCGGACATGCGCTTTCACTTCAACGCGCACAACCTGCTGGTGTACGGGCGCGACGGCGGCGACTACCTCGTGAGCGACCCGGTGTTCGAGACGCCCATGCGCTGCGCCGCGCCGGATTTGTCGCGCGCACGCTTCGCCCGCGGGCTGCTGGCGCCCAAGGGCCTCATCTACTACCCCGACTCGGTGGGGCGCACCGAGGTCACGCCCGATGCCTTGCGCCGCGCCATCCGCAAGACCGCGCAGCGCATGCTGGCGCCGGTGCCCATCGTGGGCGTGCGCGGCATGCGCATGCTCGCGCGGCGGCTGGAACGCCTGCCGCTGGAAGACGCCGCAAGCCTCGCCTTCGTCGGCCACATGGTGCGGATGCAGGAAGAGATCGGCACCGGCGGGGCCGGCTTTCGCTTCATCTATGCCGCCTTCCTGCAAGAGGCAGCGCAGCGTGGGCAGATGCCGCAGCTACTGCCGTTTTCCGACCGGCTGACGGGCATCGGCGACGGCTGGCGCATGTTCGCGCTGGCGGCCGCGCGCATGGTCAAGGGGCGCGACGCGCTCGACCCGAGTGCGCTGGCGCAGCGGCTGCGTGCGCAGGCCGATGCCGAGGAAGGTTTCTTCCGCGATCTTCGCCAGGCCGTGGCCTGAGAAGGCCAGCCTGCGCATGTTGAGCGTCGAACACCTGAGCCATCGCTATGCCGGCGCCGCCGATGCCGCGCTGACGGACGTTTCGCTCAAGGCTGCGCGCGGCAGCGTGCTGGGCCTGCTGGGGCCCAACGGCGCTGGCAAGACCACCTTGCTGGCGCACCTGGGCGGCGCGCTGGCCCCGCGCCAGGGGCAGGTGCTGATCGACGGCGAGCCGCTGGCACGCGTGCGCGAGCGCAGCCCCACGCGCATCGCGCTGGCGCCGCAGGACCACGCCTTCTATGCCACGCTGAGCGTGCGCGAGAACCTGGCTTGCTTTGCCGCGGCCTGCCGGCTGCACGGCGCGCGCCGCCGTACGCGCATCGACGACTGCGTGCGCGTTGCACAGCTGGAGCGCTTCATCGACACGCGCGCCGACCGGCTCTCGGGCGGGCTCAAGCGCCGGCTCAACCTGGCGATCACGCTGCTGGCCGAGCCCGAACTGCTGCTCTTCGACGAGCCGACGGTGGGGGTCGATCCGCAGTCGCGCACCTTCCTGCTGGAGACCATTTCCGGCCTGGCGCGCGCCGGCGCCGCGGTGATCTACACCTCGCACTACATGGAAGAGATCGAGGCCATTGCCGATCGGGTGCTCATCCTCGACCACGGCCGCGTGCTGCGCGACGACACGCTGGACGGCCTGCTGCATTCCGGCGGCAGCGTGCTGCGGCTGGCGGCGACGGAGCTGGACGCGCAATTCCTGGCGTGCTTCGGCACCGAGGTGCAGGCGCCCGGCCCGGGCGGCTTGTGGTCGGTGCACCTGGCGCCAGGCCAGTCGCCGGCCGGCCTGCTGGCGGCCGTGGAGGCCCGGGGGGGACGCATCAGCCAGGCCGAGTTCGGGCGCTATACGCTCGAGCATCTTTTCATGGCGCTCACGCAGCGCTCGTTGCGGGACTGAGGCAATGACGCGCCCCCAGGCCCATCGCTTCGCGCATCGTTGCCCCCCGAGGGGGCGCCCTATGCCCTTCGGGCGGCCGGGCGGGCATTGATGTTCCTCGGCCTCGTGCGCAAGGAGCTGATCGCACTGTCGCGCGACCTGCACGGCCTGGCGGCGCTGTTCCTCATGCCGGCGCTGTTCATCGTCGTGATGTCGCTGGCGCTGAAGGACTATTACCAGCCCCCGCTGGACGCGCTGCGCTACGTGGTGGTCGACCGCGACGGCGGCGCCTTGGCCGCGCGACTGTCCAAGGCGTGGGTCGAGGCGCACGGCGCGCCGCAAGAGGACAAGGCCGAGGACTGGCAGGCCCGGCTTCGCCAGGGCACGCTGAACTACGCCATCGTGTTCGATGCGGGCCTGAGCCAGGAGCTGGAAGCGCCGGCGCTGCCCACCCGGGCCCGCGTGCACCTGCTGGCCGAGCCGGGCATCGACGGCCATTTGCTCAACGCGCTGCATGCCGAGTTGCTGGGGGCCGCCGGCGAGGTCAAGGCGCGCCACGCGCTGCTGGATGCCGGCGCGCCGCCGCCGCCGCCGGGCGCCTCCATCGGTGCGCTGGTCGACAGCCGCCGCGCCGCCGCCGCGGGCGTGCGCCCGACGGCGGTGCAGCAGAGCGTGCCGGCCTGGCTTGTCTTCGGCATGTTCTTCATCGTGGCGTCGCTGTCGGGCCTGTTCCTGCAGGAGCGCAGCTCCGGCACGTTGGCGAGGCTGCGGTCGCTGGGTGTCTCGCCGGCAGTGCTGCTCTTGTCCAAGGCCGTGCCCTACCTGGGCGTGAACCTGCTGCAGGCGGCCCTGATGCTGCTCATCGGCGTGTGGCTGATGCCGCACCTGGGCGGCGATGCACTGTCGCTGGCCGGCGTGCACTGGCCGGCGCTGCTGCTGGCCGTGGGCGCCACCAGCGTGGCGGCGGTGGCGCTCTCGCTGGCGCTGGCCGGGCTGGTGCGCACGCCGGCGCAGGCCGGCACGCTGGGCCCGGCGCTCAATGTGCTGATGGCGGCCGTGGGCGGGATCATGGTGCCCACCTTCGTGATGCCGGCCTTCATGCGCCAGCTGGCCGCCGCCTCGCCGATGAACTGGGGCCTGGAAGCCCTGCTGGCCGTGCTGCTGCGCGGCGGCGGCATCCAGGACGTGTGGCCTTATGCGCTGCGGCTGGGCCTGCTGGCGCTGGCCGCGGCGGTGGCCGCGGTGTTGTTGTTCAGGAGGGCCTGATGGCAGGCATCGTCACCATCACCTCGCCCGAAGGGCTCGTCGAGCTCAAGCGAGTGATTCTGGAAGCCGTCGATCACACCGAGCCGCCGGGTGGCCTGCGCGAGGACGAGCCGCTGTTCGGGCCCGAGTCCCGGCTCGACCTGGATTCGCTCGATGCGCTGCAGTTGTCCATGGCCGTCCAGACCCGCTACGGCGTGCGCATGCCCGACAGCAAGCAGACGCGGCTGGCGCTGCAGTCGCTGATGCATCTGGCTCGGCACCTGCAGGACGCGGCCGGGCACAACGCTTCGCCATGAGGCCCGTCTACCTGCATGGCGCAGGCCTGGCCAGCGCGCTAGGGCCCGACCGGGCCGCTGCCGTGAAGGCGCTGCGAAGCGAATCAATGCCGCGCATGCATCGCCACGCGGGTCTCGACTGGCCGGTGCATGCACTGTGGGACGGCGAGCCGCCCGCATCGGAAGACGCCTGGCTGGACCGCGCGCGCGAAACCGTGTGCGCCGTGGCCCACGAAAGCGGCGCGCTCGACACCCCTCGCAGCGGCCCGTTGTTCGTGGCCTCGTCCTCGCGCGACATCGGCGCGCGCGAGCAGACGCTGGCGTGGCACGGCGACACCCATGCGTTCTCGCAGCGCGTGGCGCAATGGCTGGATTGGCGCGGGCCGGTGTTCAGCGTCTTCAATGCCTGTACCTCCGCCGTGCAGGCCTTGTTGTCTGCACAGCGCTGCATCGCCGCCGGCGAGTGCGAACAGGCGCTGGTGCTGGGCCTGGAGCTGCCCAACCGCTACACCGTGGCCGGGTTGGCCGCCATGCAATTGCTCGCGCCCGACCGCGCCCAGCCCTGCGGCGCCGAGCGTGCCGGTCTGGTCGTGGGCGAGGTGGTGGCCGCATTGCACCTGGGCGCCGCGCCGGCGCGCTGGCGCATCGACGGCGGCGCCTGCGTGGTCGGAGGCAGCAATCCGGCCGGCCTGGAGCCGCGGGCGCTGGCGCGCGCGCTCGACCTGGCCCTGGAACGCAGCGGCCTGCGTGCGCACGACATCGGCCTGGTCAAGATGCACGCGGCCGGCAGCGGCGCCAACGATGCGCTGGAGGCTGCGCTGCTGGCCGAGCGCCTGGACGCGCATGCGTCCTGGATCACGCTCAAGCCATCGCTCGGCCATGCATTGGGCGCCGCGGGCGCGGCCGAGTTCGCTTTGCTCGCGGCCTGCCAGGAGTCGGGCGTGTGGCCGCGGCTGCACTACCGGCCCGATGCGGCATTGGCTCCGCGGCTGGGCCAGGCGCCGGCCAGCGCTGCGCATCGCCTGCTGCTGCTCTTTGCGGGCTTTGGCGGCGGGCACTCGGCATTGGTGGTGACCGACCGGGAGGCGCGTTGACGATGAACGGACTCGAATCCCCTTGGCGCGTGGCGTCGTGCAGCGTGGCCGATCCGCCGCCCGCGCATTGGCGCGAAGAGCTGGCCAGTCTGCTGGGTGCGCGCCCGCGCCGCGTGGGGGTCTGGGCCGAGCTCGGGCTGTACGGTGCGCGCACTTGCCTGGATGCGGCAGGCTTGCCGGTGCTTCCGCCGCAGGCCGTGGTGTGCGTGTCCAGCCTCAGCGGCTCGCAAAGCGCAACCCACGACACGGCGGCGCAATGCCGCGACGGGCTGCCGCTGCCCTTCGGCTTCCTGCAGAGCCAGTCGAGCCAGTTGCTGGCGGCGCTCGGCCAGTGGCTGCAATGGGAAGGCGAGGGCGGCTTTCTCGCGCACCGCGATCCGGCGCAGGCACGGAGGCTGGCGCAGCGGGAGGCGGTTCAGGCAGGTGCCAGCGGCTTGCTGCTGGGGCAGGTCGAGGAATCGGGGACCCAACTGGCCACCCATTGGTGGTGGCTGGTGCGCGACTGACTGTGCGGGGCCAGCGTCAGAACACGAAGGGGATGAAGCGCTTGCTGCGCCGCATGTAGTCGGCGTAGTCGGCGCCGAAGTGCGCGCGGCATTCGACCTCGTCGCGCAGCGCCGTGAGCAGCAGGAAGACGCTGGCGCCGGCAACCAGTGTGGTGCTTTGCAGCGTGAC
>JAFECZ010000300.1 GCA_018241905.1 Pseudomonadota bacterium | reverse complement strand
TCGCTCATGCGTCCCCCTTCTCTTCAGCTCTGCGAGAGCAGACGCGAAGGCGCGTCCACGTTGGCCACCACCTCGCCGAAAGGACCGGTCTGCGCCGCACCCGCCAGCCGCTCGCGCGTGCGGGCCGACAACAGCGGAAACACCAGCTCGGCAAAGCGATAGGCCTCCTCCAGGTGCGGATAGCCCGAGAAGATGAAGCGGTCGATGCCCAGCGCCGCGTACTCCTCGATGCGCGCCGCCACCGTCTTCGCATCGCCCACAAGCGCCGTGCCGGCGCCGCCGCGCACCAGGCCAACCCCGGCCCACAGGTTGGGGCTGATCTCCAGATCGGCGCGGCTGCGCTTGCGCCCGCCGTCGTGCAGCGCCGCCATGCGACGCTGCCCCTCGGAATCCATGCGGGCGAAGGCGGCTTGCGCGCGGGCCACGGTGGCGTCGTCCACGCGGCTGATCAAGGCGTCGGCAGCCTGCCATGCGGCCGCTTCGGTTTCACGCACGATCACGTGCAGCCGGATGCCCAGGCTCAGCTGGCGGCCCAGCCTGGCGGCGCGCTCTCGCACGTCGGCGAGCTTGCGCGCCACCTCCAGCGGCGGCTCGCCCCAGCTGAGGTACGCATCGACCTGTTCGGCCGCCAGCTCGTGCGCCGCTTCGGACGAGCCGCCGAACCACACCGGCGGATGGGGCTGCTGCACGCTGGGAAACAGCAGGCGCGCGCCCTTCACGCTCAGGTGCCTGCCGTCGTAGTCGAAGGCTTCGCCGCTGTGGCTGCGCGAGATGATCTCGCGCCAGATGCGGATGAATTCGGCCGATTGCTCATAGCGCGTAGCGTGGTCCAGGAAGACGCCGTCGCCCTCCAGTTCGGCCTGGTCGCCGCCGGTGACCAGGTTCACCAGAAGGCGCCCGCCCGAGAGCCGATCGAAGGTGGCGGCCATGCGCGCAGCCAGGCTGGGCTGTTGCAGGCCCGGCCGCACCGCGACCAGGAACTTCAGCCGCTGCGTCGCGCCGATGAGGCTGGAGGCGATGACCCACGGGTCTTCGCAGGAGCGGCCGGTAGGAATCAGCACGCCCTCGTAGCCGAGGCTGTCGGCCGCGCCGGCGATCTGGCGCAGGTAGTCCAGGTCCACCTGGCGCGCGCCTTCGGCGCTGCCCAGGTAGCGGCTGTCGCCGTGGGTCGGAAGGAACCAGAAGATTTGCATGGGGATGGTCTTTCTCAGACGGCGAAGCGCGACAGGACCGAAGGCACACGCGGATGGCGCCTGGGCAGGCCCCAGGCTTGCGCGGTGATGCGCATCACCTGGGCGATGCGCCGGCTCACGTCGATGGTGTCGTTGATGCGGCTGTCGTGCATGGCGCTCGCTCCTCACGCCAGGCCCGAGGCCGCGGCCTCGAACACATTGATCTTTTGGGGAATCAGCTTGAGCTGCAGGAAGGTGTCGGCAATCGCCTGCTGCTCGGCCAGGATCGCCTTGGTGATGGGCCCCACGCCAAAGGCCGTCCGGCGAGTCGCCGCTTCGCCCACCGCGCGGGGCAGGCCCCACACTTTCGCCAGCTCGGCGCCCAGCGCATCCCTGTTCTGCGCGCCCCACACGTCGATCTGGTTGATCTCGTCGATCAGCACCTTCACCACGTCCTGGTTCTTCTGCGCGTAGCCGAGCGACGAGAAGTAGAAGCCCCGGTTGTTGACCACGCCGGTGGCATCGGCCAGCCGGCGCGCCTGCAGTGCCTGCTCGGCCGCCACGGCAAAGGGGTCCCAGATAACCCAGGCGTCCACCGACTTCTTCTCGAAGGCGGCACGCGCGTCGGCCGGCGGCAGGAAGACGACGTTCACGTCGCTGTATGCCAGGCCGTTCTTCTCGAGCAGCTTCACCAGGAAGTAGTGGACGTTGCTGCCCTTGTTGAGCGCGACCTTCCTGCCCTTGAGATCGGCAGGCGACTGCAGCGGCGAGTCGTGGGGCACCAGCACCGTTTCGGTTTGCGGCCTCGGCACGGTGGCGGCCACGTAGGCCAGCGGCGCGCCGGCGGCCTGCGCGAAGATGGGCGGTGCCTCGCCCACGTCGCCGAAGTCGATGGAGCCCACGTTGAGGGCCTCCAGTTGCACCGGGCCGGCAGTGAACTCGGTCCACCTCACCGACACGCCCAGCGGCGCCAGGCGCTTTTCCAGCGTGCCGCGGCCCTTGAGCAGCGAGAGGTAGCCCTTCTGGTGGCCGATGCGCAGCTGGCGCGCACCTTGGGCTTGCGGTTGTGCCAGCCCTGCAATGGCGGGCAGGCCCAGGCCGGCGGCAGCGGCCGCCTGGATGAGCCGGCGGCGCTGGGTGGAAACGGTGTTGTCGCGAGTCATGTGGATCCTTTGCAATGCGTGTCGTGTTCGAGGGCGCGAGTTCTCCCGCACGGCCCACCTGGGCCGCGGCAAGAGGCAAATCGCGAGAAAGGAAAAGGAAGCGTGCTGCCGCGGCCGGTGCCGGCCACGGCGCGGGAGGCCTCAGGCGCTACATCGCACCTGGGAGAAATGGATCGGCTCGAAGGCGGCAGATGGAGGCAGGCGCAGGCCCTCGGTGGCCAGCGCGGCCACGCCGTCATCCAGGCGTTGCGCCAGTTCCGCCTGCAACTGATAGGCGCCCTCGGGCGTGAGGGTCACCTGTGAATCGGTGGCATAGACGCCCGCCAGGATGTGCCGAGCCGCCAGCGACTGCAGCACCGGCCGCAGCGCGTAGTCCAGCGCCAGCATGTGGTGGGGGCTGCCGCCGCTGGCCAGGGGCAGCACGGCCTTGCCCTTGAGTGCCGACTGCGGCAGCAGGTCGAGAAAGACCTTCAACGCGCCGCTGTAGGCCGCCTTGTAGACGGGCGTGGCCACCACCACGGCGCGGGCCGATGCCAGTTGGTCGAGTGCGCGCTGCAACGCCGGATGCGAGGTGTCGGCAGCCAGCAGGGCCTGCGCCGGCAGGTCGCGCACCGCCAGGCGCTCCACCCGCACGCCGCGCAGCGCCAGCCGGGTGCCCACCGCCTCCAGCAAGGCGCTGGAGCGCGAGGGTGCCGAGGGGCTGCCAGCCACCAGCAACACGCTGCCGCTGCTCGTCGTGCTCATTACTTGCTCTTGCTGTAGATCTGGTCGAACGAGCCGCCGTCCGCAAAGTGCGTCTTGTCCGCCTTGGCCCAGCCGCCGAAGGCCTGGTCGATGGTGAACAGGGTCAGCTTCGGAAACTGCTTCTCGTACTTGGCCTTGACCTTCTCGCCGGTAGGCCGGTAGTAGTTGCGCCCGGCAATGTCCTGGCCTTCGTCGGTGTACCAGTACTTCAGATATTCCTCGGCCAGCGCGCGGGTGCCGCGCTTGTCCACCACCTTGTCGACCACCGTCACGGCCGGCTCCGCCAGGATCGAGACGGAGGGCACCACGATGTCGAACTTGTCGGGGCCGAACTCCTTGACCGCCAGGAAGGCTTCGTTCTCCCAGGCCAGCAGCACGTCGCCCACGCCGCGCTGGACAAAGGTGATGGTGCTGCCACGCGCGCCCGTGTCGAGCACCGGCACGTTCTGGTAGAGCTTGCCGACGAACTCCTTGGCCTTGTCGTCCCCGCCGTACTTGCGCTTGGCGAACTCCCAGGCGGCCAGGTAGTTCCAGCGGGCGCCGCCGGAGGTCTTGGGGTTGGGCGTGATCACCTGCACGCCGGGCTTGGTCAGGTCGTCCCAGTCCTTCAGGCCCTTGGGATTGCCCTTCTTCACCAGGAACACGATGGTCGAGGTGTAGGGCGAGGAGTTGTGCGGCAGGCGCTTTTGCCAGTCGGGCTTGACCAGGCCGCCGTGGCTCACCAGCGCGTCGGTGTCGCCGGCCAGGGCCAGGGTGGCCACGTCGGCTTCCAGGCCGTCGATGATCGAGCGGGCCTGCTTGCCCGAGCCGCCGTGCGACTGCTTGACGCTCACGTCCTGGCCGGTCTTGCCCTTCCAGTAGGCGGCGAAGGCCTTGTTGAAGTCCACGTACAGCTCGCGGGTGGGGTCGTACGACACGTTCAGCAGTTGCACCTGCTGGGCCAGCGACGGCAACGCCGTCAGGGCCATGCCGGCCCCCACGGCAGCGCCCAGGGAAAGCTTGATAAAGTTGCGGCGAAGGCTCTTCATGGTGTTTCTGCTCTAGAAATGCATATCGATGAAGGTTTGAATTCTTTGTGAGGCATAAGAAAAGGCGAACTACCGAGTTCTCAGTTCTTCATAGCCAAATCAACTAAAGACCCACCACACCCCAATTCCAAGAAGGCAGGCACCCCCATGGCACGCATGATTCAATGCATCAAGCTCGGCAAAGAAGCCGAAGGTCTGGACTTTCCGCCCTACCCCGGCGAACTCGGCAAACGCATCTGGGAAAGCGTGAGCAAGGAGGCCTGGGCCGCCTGGCTCAAGCAGCAGACCATGCTCGTCAATGAAAACCGGCTGAACCTGGCCGATCTGCGCGCCCGCCAGTACCTGGCCCGCCAGATGGAAAAGCACTTCTTCGGCGAAGGCGCCGACGTGGCCCAGGGCTACGTCCCCCCCACCGAGAGCTGATCCGGCGGTGGCCGCCGCCGAGCCGCTGCAATGGCGCGCCGACGGCGTGCCCCAAAGTCCGCGCTTCTCGGACATCTATCACACCGAATCCGGCGCCCTGGCCCAGGCAAGGCATGTCTTCCTGGGCGGCTGCGGGCTGCCCGCGGCCTGGGCCAACCGGGCGCAATGGCGGATTCTCGAAACCGGCTTCGGGCTGGGGCTCAATTTCCTGACAAGCTGGCAGGCCTGGAAGGATGACCCCGCACGCCCGGGCCTGCTGCATTTCGTGTCGGTCGAGGCCTGGCCCGTGTCGCGCGAAGACATCCTGCGCGCCTCGGGGGCCTATGAAGAACTGGCGCCGCTGGTCCGGCAACTGGCCGAACAATGGCACGGCCTGCTGCCGGGCTTTCACCGGCTGGCCTTCGAGGGCGGGAGGGTGCTGCTCACCCTGTGCGTTGGCGACGTGCGCGCCATGCTGCGCGCGCAGCGCCACTTCGAGGCCGACAGCCTCTTCCTGGACGGCTTCAGCCCGGAGCGCAATCCGGACATGTGGTCGCTCGATGTGCTCAAGGGCGTCACGCGCTTTGCCCGCCTGGGCAGCCGGCTGGCCACCTGGACGGTGGCGCGGTCGCTGCGCGACGGACTGCTGCAACTGGGCTGGCAGGCGCGCAAGCTGCCCGGACTGCCACCCAAGCGCGATTGCCTGGGCGCGACGCTCGAGCCGGCCTGGCCCCTGCGCCGCCCACCGGTTGCGGCCGAGCAGTTGGACGCACCGGGGCATTGCGTCGTGGTCGGGGCTGGCCTGGCGGGCGCCGCCGTGGCCGCCAGCCTGGCGCGGCGGGGCTGGCGCGTGTCGGTGCTCGACGCGGCCTCGCAGGCGGCAGCGGGCGCATCGGCATTGCCGGTCGGGTTGATGGCGCCCCACGTCTCGCCCGACGACGCGCTGCTGTCTCGACTGAGCCGGGCCGGCATTCGCGCCACCTGGTGGCAGCTGGCGAGTCTTCTTTTCGAGGGCGTGGACTGGTCGGCCTCCGGCGCCATGGAGCGGCGCACCGAAGCCAAGGCCCGCCTGCCGGACGCGTGGTCGGCCGTGGGCCCCAACGAATCGTGGCGGGCCAGTGCTGCGCAGCTTCGCGCTGCCGGGCTCGACGAGGGCACGTCGGCACTGTGGCATGCGCGCGCTGCCTGGGTACGCCCTGCCCGCCTCGTGGCGGCCTGGCTGGCGCAGCCCGGTATCGCGCTGCTGCCCGACTCCCCGGTGGCCCGCATCGACAACAAAAAGGGCCAGTGGGTAGCGCTGGGCGCCACGGGCCAGCGCCTGGCGCAGGGCGACCGCATCGTGATCGCGGCAGGCTATGCCACCCTGGCGTTCGCACCCGGCTTGCCGCTGCAGGCCGTGCGCGGCCAGGTCATGTACGGCCATGGCACCACGGACCTGCCCAGGCACCCCATCAACGGTGACGGCCACCTGATCGCCCATGTGCCCGACGGCCTGGATTCGTTGTGGCTGGCCGGCTCGACCTACGACCGCGACAGCAACAGCACCGCGCTGCGCGACGAGGACATGCAGGCCAACCTGGAGCGTGTCGAGCAGTTGCACCCCGCCGCCGCGCAGGCGCTGCAGAACCGGCAGGCCCATGGCCAGATGCAGGCCTGGGCAGGCGTGCGCTGCGCCTCGGGTGACCGCCGTCCCCTGGTCGGCCCGGCCGACCCGCATCAGCCGCAGGGCCCCTGGGTCTGCACGGCACTGGGCTCGCGGGGCCTGAGCTTTGCCGCGTTGTGCGCCGAACTGCTGGCCGCGCACTGGCACGGCGAACCGCTGCCGCTGCCGGCGACCATGGCCCGGGCGCTGGATACGCGGCGGCTGGCCGGCTAATGCCGACGCATCGTTCCCGTGCCAAACTGTCCGAGCACTCAACGCTCTGAATCCATACCTCCCGGCGCACACCGACTCCCCATGCCCGTCCAGCATTACGACATCACCCACACCACCACCTACCGCTACGCGGAGCCGGTCAGCTTCGGCCTGCACCGGGTGATGTTCCGCCCGCGCGAGAGCCACGACCTGCGCGTGCTGGCCACCGACCTGCAGGTCAGCCCGGAGGCCA
>JAFECZ010000002.1 GCA_018241905.1 Pseudomonadota bacterium | reverse complement strand
CCTACAGCGGGTCGGGCCATACAGCTCTCCTTTCATGCAGTTTGCGCGGCATGAACAATCCGGCGCCGCGCTTGGCCGGCGTGCGCGCATTTTCACACGCCCAAAACCGATTCCAACGCATTGACGCACGGTTCAGCGGACGAGGGTGCGGCATAGCCAATCCAAGATTTCTGCCGCACCCCTGGTGGATCACTTCTGGATGGAAATCAACACACACGGAGCAGATTGCGCAGAGACTTGGGAAAAGTCCAAACACGACGCATTTCGACGGCAAGTCGGTCTACACCAATACGGCGTGCGGAACCGATCCCCAGCAGCGCAATGGTGGCCGAGCGGCTGCCCAGGAACCGTGCACCAACCTGCCACCAAGTTCGCTACGTGTGGTGTTTGCAAACGTCTTGCCTCGGCGCGTACCATCTGTCGATCGTTGGACTTTGAAGGCGATCCAATGACAGCTAGCGCTCAGTTCAATCGCCGATTGGCGGCGATTATGGCGGCCGACGCGGTGGACTATTCCCGCCTCATGGAGGAGGACGATCGATCAACGGTGGCGGCCCTGGATGCGGCACGCAGAGTCTTCCGCTCCCGGATCGATGACAACCACGGGCGGGTGGTTGACATGGCAGGCGATTCGATCGTGGCCGTTTTTGAGACGGTTATCGGAGCTGTCTCGGCCGCTTTGACCATACAAGAGGAGATTGGCCTGTTGGCCGATGCGCTTCCGGAGCATCGACGCATGCGGTTTCGCATTGGCGTGCATTTGGGGGACATGATCGAGAAGCCTGATGGCACGGTGTACGGCGACGGCGTCAATATTGCGGCGCGACTGCAAGCGCTGGCCGAACCGGGTGGCGTGATCGTGTCGGACGCGGTCCGTGGCGCGGTGAAGGGCAAGGTGGCGGCGGCCTTCGAGGACCAGGGAGAGCAGGCAGTCAAGAACATCGCCGATCCAGTGCGAGCTTGGCAGCTGCAGTTTCGTGACAAGAGGCTCGACGACAGGCGCGCTCCAAAGTTCGCCCGAGATCATGATCGTTCCTCGCTTGCAGTCATGCCGTTCGCCAATCTCAGTGACGATGCGCAGCAGGCGTACTTTGTAGACGGTGTCGTCGACGACCTGATCACGGCGCTCTCCAGGATTCGCTGGTTCTTCGTAATTGCCCGCACTTCGACCTTTACCTATCGAGGCCGAGTGGTTGACGCCAAGCAGGTGGGCAAAGATCTGGGCGTGCGGTACTTGTTGCAAGGCTCAGTGCGCAAGGCCGCGGACCGATTGCGGATCACCGTCCAATTGGCCGAGGCAGAGAGTGGCCGGCAAGTATGGGGTGAGCGTTTCGACCGTGGAATGGCCGACATATTCGCGTTGCAAGACGAGATCACGCACAGTGTCGTTGCAGCCATCGAACCCAACCTGCGGCTGGCCGAATATGAGCGCGCGCGCAGGCGTCCCACCGCCTGTTTGCAGGCCTACGAACTTGTCTTGCGCGGCTGGCACAACGTCGCGATGGGATCCGGACGGCAGGCCAATGACGAGGCGCTCGCCGATTTTCGCCGGGCCATTGCCCTGGACCCCGACTACTCCGCAGCCAAGGCCCTGCTGGCTTGGGCCATGCAGTTGCGCAAGTCCGCGTTTGCCGCAACGCCGGCCGAGACGGACGAAGGCGTGCGCATGGCCCGAGAGGCACTCGCAGACCATCGCGATGATCCCATCACGCTGGTTGCCGCCGGTTGGGCGCTTTGCTTTCTCAATGCGCGGCACGAAGAGGCCGCCGATGCGGTGGATCGCGCCTTGACACTGGCGCCGGATGTTGCAGGCGTGCTCAATCTTGCTGGTTGGGTCCGCCTGTTTGGGGGCGATGCGCAGGCGGCGACGGAGATCTTCGAACGCGCCATGCGATTGAGCCCGCTCGATCCGCAAATGGCACACCTTCGCACCGGTTTGGCCCTGGCGAATCTGGCCGCGGACCGATTTGCCGACGCGTTGGAGAACGCCCGGCGAGCCCGGCGAGAGCGCCCCGACTATGCGCAGGCCTTGCGCCCGATGCTCTACAGCCTCGTCGAGCTCGGCCGGCTCGATGAAGCGCGCGCGGTCGCCCAGCGCCTGCGCGAAGAAACGCCCGATTTCACAGTGGCCTGGTTCCGACAATCGGCCCCATGGAAGGACCAGGCGTTCAAGGAGCGGTGCGCGCGTGCGCTTCGTGTGGCGGGCATGCCCGAATGATCGAGCCTGTTGATATCCGAAGGCAAAGACAGTTTCAGCGATCCGGCATTCTGAATGCGCCCGCCCCCGAAATGGGCGCTTCAGACTCCGACGTGGCCACACGCGCACGTGACGGAGCCCTACCTTGATCGGCCAGCATCACTACACTTCCCTACCTGATCGGGAGAGCAGCGATGGAGAAATTGCCGCCGTTGGGCACACCCGTGCTCGTCGTGCCCGGTTACCACGGTTCCGGGCCCACACATTGGCAGAGTTTGTGGGAGGCGTCGGATCCTGCATTTCGCCGGGTGTATCAGCGTGACTGGGACCACCCCGTTCTCTCGGACTGGATCGAATCCCTCCACAGCCACATTGCCGCCTGCGATGCGGCCCCAGTGATCGTTGCCCACAGCCTGGCTTGCGCGCTGGTGGTTCACTGGGCGGCCAAGAGGAACCTCCGTGTCAGGGCCGCGATGCTGGTCAGCCCGTCGGATGTGGACTCGCCGACACACACGCCTGCCGAGGTGCGTAGCTTCAGCCCCATGCCTCTAGCTTCCCTCTCATTCCCGAGCACCGTTGTTGTCAGCACCAATGACGCACGGGTCAGCCTGGAGCGTGCCGCGTTCTTCGCCAAGTCATGGGGAAGCCATGTCGTGGTGTTGACCGGGGCGGGCCATATCAACGAGCAGTCCGGACTGGGCGAATGGCCGGAAGGCAAATCGATCCTGCAAACACTTCTTCACCGCACCTGACGGTGCCGAGCCAGCGCGAATGCGGGCGCCGTGAAGGTGTGCATGGACGCCCACGGGAGAAGGGGTCGCTTGCGGACTTGCTGCGCTGCGGCGCAAAATTTTGCCGACTCGTGGGATCGGGTGAATCGGATGATTGATCGCGGGAAGTTCGCTCAAGTCCTGATGCTGACTTGGTCCGCAAGGTTGGGCCTTGGGCGTGCACAGACCTCGAGCCGAACCTACCGCGTTGGCTACCTCGGCTACACCGAGGCCAACCCACCCGGCGTAGCGGATGTCTGGCCCGCCTTCGTGCAGCGCCTGGGCGAACTGGGCTTCGTCGAGGGCCGCAATTTGGCGCTTCTGTCGCGCTATGCGGAAGGCCACAACGAGCGCTACACGGACTTCGCGAACGAATTTGCGCGCCTGCGTGTCGATCTCGTCGTCGTTGCCAGCGGTCCGGCGGCACGCGCCGTGATGACCGCCAGCCCCACGATACCCATCGTGACCGTGGCTGTGGGCGACCCGGTGCGTGCCGGCCTCGTCGCCAGCCTGGCGCGGCCGGGCGGGCGGGTGACGGGCATCTCCAACCTGGCCGACGACTTGACCCTCAAGCGCATGGAGTTGCTGAAGGCTGCTGTGCCGTCCGCGCGAAAGATGGCATTCGCACGCTGTCCGGGTTGCGCGCTGAGCGCCGGCGAGAGTGCGGAGCAAGTGGACGTTCGCTACGCGCAGTACGCCGCCGCAACCCGCGCGTTGGGGATGGAGTTGCTGCCGCTGGACGTCAATTCCGCATCGGACTTCCTAGCGGCCCGCGCCATCGTGCAACGGGAACGGCCAGATGCTTTGTTGATCGGTGCCACGCCGGTCAACGTCGCGCTGAACACCGAGTGGCTCGCGCTCGCCGCCGAGCAACGGCTGCCGACGATGGCGCCGTACCGCGGCTTCGGTGCGATGCTGTCCTTTGGCCCCGACATCGTGGCCATCTACCGGCGCGCGGCGGAATTCGTCGCGCTAATCCTCAACGGCGCCAATCCTGCCGAAACGCCGATGGAGCAGCCGACCAGGTTCGAGCTGGTGGTGAACGACTGAATCATTCAACTAGCGTCATTGCTTCCGATGACGAGGCGGCTTGGAAGACCGAGCAATGGGCACTGAACAGCCCATCCGACCTGCCCGGCCCGCAGCGTTTGTGGTCCTTCGGCGCCAAGGGCTTTTACCGCCTGCGAATCTCGACTCTGACCCTCGTAGATGAGGCTGTTTATCCATCCAGCCTTGTTACACGTCCATCTTTGCAATCAGCGCGGCAGCCCACTAATGTGATGACATGGGCACGCCTGAGGCCCTTGTCTGTCACCTTTCACCGGAGGACGACTTATGACCAGGAAGAGCGATCTCATTGATGATTTCCAGAAGCTCGCCGCCGATGAAAAAGCTGCGGGCCCCGCCAAGACCGCCAGCAACCAGAAGCTCATATCTCTTGAACAGGAAGACGAAGTGCATTCGTGGTGCGAGAGCCTGGGCTGCACGCGCGAAGAACTGCAACAAGCAGTCGAAACAGTAGGCCGCTCGGCCGATGAGGTGCGGCGCTTCCTTAGCTACCGCAGGCAGTGAAGCTCGACGCTAGGGGAGTCCAGACGGACGGCCCTCCCCGTCTGCATCTACATCGTTAAGGTGCTGTCCTGATCTGGGACAACGGCATTCCGCGCCGCTATCCACAACGACTTCCGCAAGGTCAGCGCCCTCATCCGGCTGCTTGACCTTGCTTTTTCTTGGGCCCGCGTGTGTGCTGGAAGGTCGGCTTCAGCGCTGGCAGCGTCGCTTCAATCGATTCCGTCCTCGAAGACTCGCCACACAGGCAAGCCCCGTCAAGTTGATCTGACCTGGTGCGCACGCTGATGCTCAGTGTTCTCGTTGGGCCCTTTCAACTAGCGTCGTTGCTTCCGATGACGAAGCGGCTTGGAAGACCGCCTAGCCTCATGGCCGTTGAGTTGGTCATCTTCAACCCTCGAAGGAGAACTTCATGCGCCTGGGTTTCAACTGCAATACGTCCATCCCAGTGAGCGCTTACGCGCTCTTGGTTGGTGCGTTGATATGGGCCTCAGACGTCGCTGCAGCAGGGGAACAGCCCTTCAAGGCCGCGATCGAGGCGCAGGCTGTCGGATTCCCAGCGGGAGTCTATGAATCATCGGGAATCGCCTCCGGCCTGGGAAAGATCACCGAGGCAGGAAACTACCATTTCGTCCAGTATGTCCAGCCAGGCGTGGCGTACTTGGAGGGGACTGGAACGCAAACTGCTGCAAATGGCGATACCCTGAGTTTCACCTTCAACGAGATTGTGAATTTCAACGTGACGCCGTTTAAGGCAGCGGGTCTTTTCACCATTACTGGAGGGACTGGCAGATTTGCAACGGCGACCGGGGGCGGAACTTTTGCCACCTCGGGCGTATTCCGTTCTTCCGTTGAATTGGGCCTCAGTATCGAATACAGCGGGATGATCAAGTACTGAGAGCATCGACATCGGCCGGACGCAGCCTGAGGGCGACGGCCCTGTCAACTTGCCAGGCCATCTTGGACCTCCAACATGCCGGGTTCAGCGAAGTCGTGGGCTCGGGCCCCAGGCAGTTGCCGTTTAGTGCTTCACACCGTTGCGTCGAGTTGCGCCACCGCGTTGGCGTCCTGCGCACCGAAACGTCCTGCGCGTCGCGCACGCTCAGCAGGCAGGCTGCGGCGCGTCACTGCGCCGACCTGGGCAAGTAGCGGTCAAGGTTCTTGAGGACCAGGGTGCCCACTTTCATCCAGCCCGGAAGACTTTTCGGCGCTGCGCGCCCACGACAGTCACCGCCGCACAGGATACGAGGTTGAGCATCGCGATCAACGTGAAGAACAGGTCGTGCACGACGACAGAGCCGTAGGCCACGGCCGTCGCGTTGGCCAGAACCCACGATCCCCAGGTCACCAGGGAGATGTCCCGCGCGCCATCCCTGCTGCGCCAGACCGCGACCAGTTGCGGCACATAAGTGAAGACGCGAGCTGAGTTGGTGAGGATGTAGGCCCAGGCGATCATCGATTCTGCCGCCCAGGGGGCGGGGGTGGAGAGCAAGGTCATAAGGGGTTGTTCACATCGCGGCGAGAAGAGCTCAACAGCGTTCACGTTGTTGAGGGATCGGCCCATTCACATCCAATGGCCGATTCAGTAGTAGGGCACGCGGCGCCGGGGCCTTTCCGCGCGCGCGCAGCGGGTCCGCCACCCGTGCTGCAGCCAGTACAGCAGCCGCAGGACCAGCGGGCGGCCAAAGGCCTTGGTTGCAAGAGACAGGGGGTGGATTTTCGACATGGGGCACTCCTTCCTGGCGCGGAGGTGCCAATTGGCCCTGTCGCGTTGGCAGCCCCGCAAGACTAGGTGAGCAGCAGGCTCGCGGCGTCATATGAACCGATGACTGCGGCCGCATCTGGTACTCGCAGGCGCCGATCGGTACGGCGGCGCAGTCACCTGCTGCCGAGCACATGAACGGGATTCCTGGTGCGCACGGGTGGGGTGGAGCGATGCAGCAGGCTCAGCAGATCGGACTGCCTGGTAGTGCCGGTCTTGGAGAAGATGCGCTGCAGGTGCGTGCGCACGGTGGGCTCGCTGATGCCGAGCATCTCTGCCGACTCCATGCCGCCAAGCCCCTGGGAGAGCGCCAGCAGGACACGCAGTTCGCCACCGGTCAGCCCGTGCAGACGCGCAAAGGCTTCGCCCGGCATGAGCGGGACCTGGATCGGGTCCTGCATGAACACAGCCACGGATGCGGCAAAGGGTGCAAGGATTGCGCTGCGCTCACCGTTCTCGATGGGCAGCAGGGTGGCGACGTAGCCGCTGCCCGTGCCATCTGGAATCGCGACGGAATGCTCGCGCCAGGACGAGATGCTGTCCTGCCTGGCGGCGGCATCGATGTCCCTGGCCAAGGCGGCGCCTGCCGCGGGATCCACGGCGGACAGCCGGTTGTGAATGAGGCGGATCGATCGGCCCACCCTCACCTGTTGCCGGGCCGCAGCGTTCATGTAGACAACGTCGCCGTCGCGCGCCGTGAGGAAAACGCCGGCGTTGAGTGCGTCAAGCGTCTTTTCGAGCATGTCGGAGCGCAGCGCCCGGATGTCCAAGGCGTCTGAGATGGCAAGCGCCCGGCAGACATGTGGCGACAAGAGCTTGAACAGCTGCACGTCGTGCGACTGGTAGCAGGGCCTGCGGTCGCCGCGGGAAGCATGCAGCGACGCCATTCGTCCACCCGTGCGCAGCGCCGGAAACCAGATCATGTCCGTCAGCCCGAAAGGCGCCAGAACCTCGCGGTAGAAGCGGCTTTCGTGCAGTTGCGCGGGCTCCCGGGCGAGATAGTTGACCTCACCGATCTCCGAGACGATGTCCACCGCGGCCATGGGACTCTCGGCGAACTGGCTGCCCAGCTTCTGGAGGAATTCGGGCTGGTAGCCGAACACGAACAGTTGGTCGTTCTGCACCTGTTTGAGGTCATGCACGCAGATGCCGCCGCCCGTACTCGCGCACAGGGCGGCGACCGTCCGGCAGGCCCCGGGCCACCGGCTGGGATCCAGAGCGCAGTCGTAGATCTCCCCGATGACCTCGGAAAGCTGCGGGGCAGTCACGCCTTCGAGACCGATCATGTTGACCCCCAATTCTTCTTGATGCATTGATTTGTCATCGTTTCGGATGACGCGGTGTTTGGAACGAATCTCTACGCTTGCTGGCAGTTGGGCTTTCTCCCAGGAAAGGTTGCCGATGTTCCATCGCGTCATTCAAGGCGTCTGCGCCGATGCGAAGCGCATACGTGCAGGCTATGCAATCACGCTGATCGTGTGTGTCCTTGCTGTTGTCACCTGGAACAGTCCAGTCGGACACGTGCAGGCCGCCCTGGAGCAACCCATGCAGCAAGGGATCTCCGCGCTTGCGTCGCCGGACACCGTGCGAATGGCCGCCCTGCGCCGCGAGGCTGCGAACGGCAACCAGGACGCCAGCCTCGATCTCAGCACCGCATTGCTGGACAGATACGACATGGCCCGAAATCCGGATGACCTCTACGAAGCCCTGGAATGGATGGACAGGCGCTGGGACGTCTCCGACCACACGGAACTGGTGGGCCGCGTGGTGGCCAACTACTGCGGCCAGCGCGTGGTGCAATGGCACCGCCTGTGCGTACTGGGTGAATGACCTGGGGCAGTGGGCTGCCGTGCGGATCGGTACCAATCCGCGACGTTCATGTGAGTTCGGCGTGTTGTCAATCTTGATTCTCCTGGCATCCCTGTACACGGCGACGCTTGGCTGTCGGACTTCCTGCGCGCCTTGACTGGGGCGACGCCGTCCAGGGCGGCGCAATACCCTGGTCGATGGCCTCGGAAGCAGCGGCCTGGGCGTCGCGCCGTGGTCCACATCGGAATACTCGCGTGCAGTCGTGAGTTTTGGAACCACCTGGAAAGGTGGCCCGCCGTCCGTTAAGCTCGCCGAAGGCGTGTGACCAGCAGATTCTTTTAACGCCGACATGCAACCCTCTGCAGATTTCTCCACCCCGCAAAGCGAGAACGTCTACGCGCTCTGGGACCGGCTGACCGAGTTCTCCGCCGGCAATGGCGACGCTGCACTGAGCTACTTGTTGACCACGCTCTGCACCATGGTTACGGCGCAGAACGCGCTGTGGGCCGTCGCAGTCCGGCTGCCTTCGCCAGCGCCCAAGGACCCCCTACTCGGCTGGCGCCCGCGCCTGGTTCGACTCTTGCATCCTGTGCCAGCTGTCGCCGCTTCCGTGCAGGAGCAGTTCGACACGCTTTGGTCCTCCAACGTCGATCAGTCGCAGATCCTGGCCGTGTCGGGGGACGAGCCCTTCCGCACCCGGCTGCTCTTTGAGACGCTTCCGCCCGAGTGGTTTGAAGGTGAGCACTACCGGCGCCACTACCTCGAAGTGGGCCATGCCGACAGCATGTCGGTGCGTTGCGCGCTCAACGACGATGTCCGAATTCACCTCTTTGTATTTCGCGATGCGCAGGCGCCGCGGTTCTGCGCGCTGGATTGCAGTCTCCTCGGCTTCGCGATGCGCGGCTTGAGGTGGTTCTACCAGCAGCAATTGCTCAGCCACGGTCTGTTCATTGCCAACGCCCCTCTCACACCCGCCGAGCGCCGGGTGCTGCTCGGACTGCTCGATGGACACACCGAAAAGCAGATCGCGCAGAAACTCGAGCAAAGCCCGAACACGACCCACTTTCACGTCAAATCGGTCTACGCCAAATTCGGCGTGCGGAATCGCTCAGCACTTGCGGCGCTCTGGCTTGGCAAGCTGCGGTAGCTAACGACAGGCGACGTCTTGCGCGGCGGGGGCCAGGCGCTTTCGCGCGAAGGAGCCTAGACATCATTCGGCCGCAGCCTCGGTTCGAGGCCCATCGGAGCCTTGGTTCGCAAATGCAACCGATGACGGTCCGAGGACACTTCGACGCGCCTGGGGGTCGCCAATTTGCCACCACCTATCCAGCTCAGCGGGATTCACGCTGCGCCAATGCGACTGCAAGCGGTGCGCGCAGGCGGCGATCCAAATGTCATCAGCGATCGAACCCGCCGTCAGTCGTGCTTTCAAGCGGCAATTCGGAGCACCCCGACCGACCATCGCATCGCGCCATAGGAGATCGATAGACAACCATCGTCGGCACCTTACGCTCAGGCAGGCATTCATCCTGGAACTTGCCATTGAAGCTCTCGATGTAGCCGTTCTGCATGCGCCGGCCTCGCTCGATCAGGATGTGGCGAATGCGATGTGCCTGCGTCCAGCCGATGAAGGCCCTGCTCGTGAACCCCGGGCCGTTGTCGGTGCGATAGCCAGTGGGGACCGACGCGCCGCGCGATCTGTGAAGTCTGCAGTTTGGTGGAGATCAGCATGTCGGCGGCCAGTTGCATGCCCAGCGAGCTGGGTGGCGCATCGGCGGTTCGCCGAGATTTCGACGAAATCGACTACAACGATTTCGGCGCCGAGTGGCAACGCGTATTGTTCGTCTGGTCGGCCGCCGTCGACGCCCCGAACCCGTACAGTTCGGCCGGATTGTCCACCAGCATTCGATGCCGACCTGACTCGTCGCCGTCAAAGCAGCGCAGCGACCAGTCGAGCAGGGCCGCCTCAGCGGGCTGGGGCCGCACGTTGGGATGCGGCCAGTTGCTGGCCCACAGGCAGCGCTCGGGATAGCGCTTGGCCAAAAATCGCGCGAGCGGCGCGACGTCCTCGTAGCCCGGCGGGCCGCTCCTCGAGGTCTCGTAGGGCGCCGACAGCTTGATCCAGAAGCGGCCGCTGTCCAGTAGCCGGCACAGCGACTGCACCGCCTCGCTGTCAGGCGCTACCGGCCCGAGGAACTTGCCGAGGTGGTCAATGGCGCAGCGCACGGGCAGGCGCGCCAGTATCGCCTCGTGCTGCGGCAGCGCGCGGCCGTCGAGCTGGAGGTTGATGTGCCAGCCCTGGGGAGCGATGCGTGCGGCCAGGAGCTCAAGGCAGTCCCAGCCCAGCAGGCCACCGGACAGCATCATGAAGCGCAGGCCGCGTATGCCGCCCTGGTGCAGTCGCACGAGTTCGGCCTGCCCGGCCTCCGGCGACACCACGGCGACGCCGCGCGCGCCCGAGCCCAGTTGCGCAATGGCCTCCAACGTGCAGCGGTTGTCGAAGCCGTAGCCGGTGGGCTGGACCACCACCACGCGCGTCAGGCCCAGCGCTTGCTGCACCGCGCGATAAGCGGAGGCCGGCGCATGCGGCGGCTTGAAGGTCGCGGTGGGCGCGAGCGGCCAAGTGTCTTCATAGACATGAACGTGGCAGTCGCAGGCGCCCTCGAGGTCCGTCATGCTGCCCCCTTCCAGCGCGCAAGCCGGCTCGCCTGTGCCGGGTTGACGGCGCCCGGCGGCACTTCGCCGCGCAACAGGGCGCCGACCTGCGACACGGTCTCCAGTGCCTGGTGCTCGATGGCCGGCCGCGTGAGCCCCCCAATGTGCGGCGTGGCGATGACCCTCGGGTGGGCCGCGAGGGCCGGCGCGGGCATCTGATCGGGAGCCCGGCCGACGTCGGTCGCGCAACCGCCCAGGTGGCCAGCGTCCAGCGCCGCGAGCAAGGCCTGGTCATCGACCAGCTCGCCGCGCGCCGCGTTGATGAAGAAGGCGCCGCGCTTCATGGCGGCGAAGGCCTGGGCGTTCATCAGGTGCTCGGTGCGCTCATTGGCCGGGGCCAGACAGACCACGAAGTCGGATTGCGCCAGCAGCGCCGGCAGCGCCACCTGCTCCAGCAACTGCGCATTGACGATCGGCTCCGGATCGCAGGCGAGCACGCGCATGCCCAGCGCCTGCGCCGCCTCGCCGAGGTAGCGGCCGATTTGGCCGTAGCCGATCACGCCCAAGGTGGCCGCGCGCAGTTGGCAGCCCATCACGGGCTCGGGCGCACCGCCCTCGCGGTAGACCTGAACATAGCGGCCGATGCCGCGCCCCAGGTTGATCATCACGCCGAGGATCCATTCCGCCACCGCTGGCACGAAGCCGGGGCTGGCCCGCGTGACCAGCACGCCACGCGCGCTGGCTGCCTCCACGTCGACGGTGCGGATGTCCATCGCGCAGCGCACGAAGGCAGCCAGCCGCGGCAGCGCATCGAACAGCTCGGCGGGGCCGGGCGTCTGGCGGTAGGCGATCAGCAGGTCGCAGTCCTGCGCGGCGGCTGCCAGCTCGGCGGTGGAGAGCTCGCGCGCCAGGGGGTTGAAGCGCACCTCGGCGATGGCCTGCAGCGCGCGGGCGGCGCGCTCGCCGAAGTAAAGGTCCAGCTTGTCCTGTGGATGGGTCACGAAAACAGTGGTCATGGGTTCGTTTTCTCGATCTTCTTCCCGGGTGCGCGCCGGGCGGTTTCGCCCGGTGGTGGCGCCACCGATTCGCGCTCGACCAGGCGCAGCTCGGTAAAGACCTGCTCACGCTCCGTCGCGTCGAGTTCGTCGGGGTTTTTCATCACACGCTGCACCATGGCACGTGCCATTGCGCGGATCGGCAGCTGCACGGTGGTGAGCGCGGGGTTGGACAGGGCGGAGAGGAACAGCCCGTCGATGCCCACCACCGAGACGTCCTGCGGCACCCGCAACCCGGCCTCGCGCAGGCCGGCCATCAGGCCCAGCGCCATCAGGTCGTTGAGGGCGACGATGCCGCTCGGGCGCTCGGGGCGCTCGGCGATCTGCAGCGCGGTGGCGCGGCCCACTTCGGCGATCACTGCGTCGCCGTACTCGTTGAGCGGGCCGCCGTCGAGCAGCTGCGCTTGGGCGCGCAGGCCTGCCGCCTCGGCGGCGGCATGAAAGCCGTCGATCTTGGCGCTGCGGCTCATGGTCATGCCGGCCACGGTGGCGAAGGCGAGGCGCCGGTGGCCGCGCGCAATCAGGTGCTGCGTGGCCAGGCGCGCGGCCTCGAAGTTGTCGGGCATCACGTGAGCGACACGGGAGCGCCGGCCGGGGGTGGCGCCGCGGTCGTAGCTCACCACCACCATGCCCTGCTCCACCGCCGATTCGAAATGGCGCTCGTCGGCCAGCGAGGAGATCACGATCACGCGCCGCACGCCCTGCGCCAGCAGGTCCTCGAAGAAGGCGCTTTCCTTTTCGCGCTCGCGATAGGTGCTGCCGATCAGCACGCGAAAGCCGAAGCCCTCCTGCGCGAAACTCTCAATCTCGCGGGCGATGAAGCCGTACATTGGGTTGGCCATGGAGGGCACCAGCAGGCCCAGCAGCGGCGTCTGCCCGGTCTTGAGTTGCTGCGCGAGCTTGTTGGGTCGGAACTGGAGCGCCTGGATGGCGGCCTCCACGCGTGCCAGCGTCTCAGCGCGCATGCGGTCGGCGCGGCCGTTGAGCACGTTGGAGACGGTGCTCACCGAGACGGCGGCGTGGCGGGCAACATCCTGTATGGTGGCCATGTGGATTCTTCTCTGTACGCGGCTACAGCCCGAGCCGGTTCGGGAGCCACAGGGAGAACGATGGAACGAGCACCAGCACGATCAGGGTCACCAGCAGCACCGCCAAGTATTTCAACATGGGAAGGGCCACGTCCTTCACCTGGGTTCCGGTGATGGCGCAGGTGGCGAACAGGCCCAGGCCGATCGGCGGCGCGAACAGGCCCAGCCCCATGGCGATCACCATCACGGTGCCGAAGTGCAGCGGATGGATGCCCAGCTGCTGCGCAATCGGGGTCAGGAGCGGCCCGAAGATGATCAGCGCCGGCGCGCCTTCCAGCACGGCCCCGAATACCACCATGATCGCCACCGCCAGCAGGATGAACATCACGCTGCCGTAGTGCTGCGCGAAGGAGATCATCGCCGCCGAGACCAGCTGCGGGATCTGCTCGATGGTGAGCGCGAAGGACACGCTGGAGGCGGCCGCCACGATGAACAGGATGCTGCCGGCCATGGAGGCGGAGCGCACGAACAGCTGCGCCACCGAGCGCAGGCTGAGCTCGCGGAAGGCCAGGCTGCCCACCACCAGCGCGTAGACCACCGCGAAGGCCGAGACCTCGGTCGACGTGGCGACGCCTGAGGTCACGCCCTTGCCGATCATGCCCACCATGAGGATCGCCACCAGCGCCCCGCCCAGCAACTTGAGCATGGGCCGGCGTTGCGGGAAGGCCTCGTCCGGGTTGATCTTCTTGCCCACGATCACCGCCAGCACGCCGAGCGCCACCGCCATCACCGCCGCAGGCACCAGCCCGGCCATGAACAAGCCGGCGATGGAGATGTTGGCCACGAAGCCCATGATGATCATGTTGATGCACGGCGGGATGGTCTCGGCCATCACCGCGGCGGAGGCGAGCAGCCCCGCGGCCTCGTTTGGGTCCTGCCGCGTGCGGCGTACCGCCGGCATCACAATGCCGCCGACGGCGGCGATGTCGGCCAGCTTGGAGCCCGACACGCCCGAGAAGAATGCGGTGGCGGTGATGCTGATCAGCCCCAGCCCGCCGCGCACCCGGCCGAACAGGCGCAGCAGCAGCTCGATCAGCCGTGCCGACATCCCGTTCGACTCCATCAGCAGGCCGGCCAGCACGAAGAAGGGAATGGCCAGAAGCACGAAGTGGTCCGCGCCGGCCATCACTTGCTGCGCGTATACCAGCATCGGTAGCGAGGGATCGGAGAGAAAATACAGGAGCGCCGAGAAGGCCAGCACGAAGCCGATCGGCACGCCCAGCAGCAGCCCGCCGGCGAAGCCCAGTGCCAGCAGCAGGCCCGAGGGGACGGCGTGCGCGGGCTGCAACATATTCCAAAGCGCAACGGCAGCGGCAGCGCTGGCGCAGGCCACGAGCGTGCCCAGCACCCGTTGGCGCGGGCCCGCCAGCGCGTGGCAAACCGCAAACAGTGCCATGAAGGCGCTGCCGATCACCACCGGGAAGACATAGAGCCACTGCGGTAGGCCGATGGAAGTGGTCTGGTCCCATGTATCCACCAACAGCAGCACGGAGGACAGGCAGAGGCTGGCGGACACGCCGGCGATGATCCAGTGCCCCACCTGCAGCAGCGCCGGCTGCCAGTGCGCTGGCAATTGGTGGCGGAACAGGTCGATGCCCACGTGCTGGCTGCGCGCGAGCACTGTGGAAGCGCCGAGGAAAACCAGGACGATCATCAGCGCGCGGGCGATCTCCTCAGCCCAGTCCACTGGGTCGTGCAGGAAGTAGCGGAAGACCACCGAGAGGAAGACCACCACCACATCGAGCGCCAGCACGGCGCCCGCGAAGACTTCGATCCAGTGATTGAGCGCGGCCAGGCGCACTCCGCCGGTGACGGCGTCCTGCGGTGCGGGGTGCGGAGCGACGGGCGCGGTCAGGGCAGCCATGGCATCAGCCCCGAGCCGCATTGACGGCGGCAAAAAGCGGCTCGGTGGCCGGATACTGCTTGGCGAACTCGGCCCAAAGTTTCGCTTCCATCTCCTTGCGAATGGCGGCACGGTCGGCCGCGCTCATCGAGAAGAAGCTCATGCCCTTGCGCTGGAGTTCGTCCACCGCGGCCTTGCCCTTCTCGCCGGCAATGGCGCGCTGCTGGACAGTGGCGTCGGCCACCGCCTTGTGGAAGGCTGGGCGCAGGCTCGCCGGGATCTTGTCCAGGCCGCGCTTACCGATTGCCACCACCATCGGGCTGAAAAGGTGCTCGGTGAGCCAGCATGACCTGACCACCTCGTTGAGCTTGCTGGCCAGCACCGTAGCGGCGTCGTGCTCGAAGCCGTCGACCACGCCGGTCTGCGCGGCCATGTAGAGTTCGCCGAAGGGGATGGGGGTGGGGATCGCACCCATCAGCTTGAACGTCTCGATGAACGCCGGCGTGGGTAGCACGCGCAGCTTGACCCCCTTGATCTCGGCGAGGGACTTGATCGGCGCCTTGGTGTAGACGCTGCGTGCCCCGAAATGCGAGGCCCAGGTCAGGATGCTGATGCCCGAGCGCTTCTGCAGCAGCTCGTTGAGCTTGATGCCGGCCGGGCCTTCGAGGGCCTTGGCGGCGTGACCATAGCTGTCGAATAGGTAGCCCAGGTCGAGCATGCCGATCTCGGGCGAGACAGTGGCGAAGATGGACGAGCCGGTCACCATCATGTCGACCGAGCCGACTTTTACCTGCTGCACCACGTCGGCTTCCTTGCCGAGCTGGTTATTGGGGAAGTAGTCGATGCGGATGGCGTCGCCCACGGCTGCCTTCAGGCTGGCCTGAAGTTGCTGGCACCACACGTAGTGAGCAGCGTTGTCGTCCGCCAGCATCGAGGAGGAAAAGCGCAGCGCGATGGGCGACTGCGCGCAGACGAAGGCGGGTGCGGCAAGGGCCGCCAGCGGGGTCGTGCAGGCTGCCTGCACGAGTCGGCGTCTAGAGATCGAAACCATGCTTGTCTCCTAGGTTGCAAGGGCGAAGGGGCTGCATTCGGCAGTTTGTGTATCGATTTACTGTATCGGTTTAGTGTATCGATACATAACATCGAGGGAAGCAGGGTTTTCCCGCCGAAGGCCCCAATGTGGGTGTGAATGGCGGGGCTAGAGCTCGCCACGATCGCAGGCAGGTGCGCTCGGCCACCTGCTCGTCGATCAACAAGCGCAACTCGTCGTCCAGTTCGAGCGGCCGCGGCGCCACGATCCAGGCGCGGGTGCGGAAGGCACGCGCGTCACCGTTGGCAAGGGCAGCGCCTATGCCCGCCCGCATTTGTCGGTGCCACGCCCTGCTTGATTTGAATCACCTCGTCGTCCCAGGCGATAGCCGCAATCGTGTAGAGGGCGATTGCGAAGTAGGTCGGAAACACACGCGGTGCTCGTGGGTCGTAGAAGTCGCGTCGAAAGCGCGCCAGCCTGGTCCCACAATTGCCGCGCGACGCCCGGCACGTCGGCCGAGCTCTGTGAAGAGGAAGGGGGCATCGATGCATCGTCGCTCTTTGGTCTGCGCTGGCGCGTTGATGGGGGTCGCCGGGGCAAGCTTGGCCAAGGGCCGCGACTTCCGCGTTGGGGCGCTGGTACTGGCGGCCACGATGACGGTGCCTGAAATTCGGGGCAAGTTTCGCGAACTACTCGCCCAGCACGGGATGGTTGCCGGCACCGACTACACCATGGTGCTAGGGATTCCGGACGAAAGCGGTGATTTCGGTCCACCAGCACGGCAATTGGCCGGTGACAGGGTTGACGTGATCGTTGCCATGGGCGGCACGCCCAGCGTTGTCGCTGCCATGCAGGCGGCGCCAAACATCCCCATCGTGATGTGGGCTGCTCCAGATCCCGTCGGGGATCACCTGGTGACGAGTCTTGCTCACCCGGGCGGCAACGTCACCGGCGTCTGCACGTTTGGCGTTGAGCTCGTCACCAAGCGCATGCAGTTGCTCGCCGAAGTCCTGGGGAAGCCCACTTCGATCGGCTACCTCAAGTTCGAGAATGAATTTGTGGCCCGTTACGCCGCTTATGAACGCGCGCTCACGGAGGCGGCTGGCAAGGATGGCATCCGGATGGAGTTCGTGACGATGCGAGACCTGCCCGACGTAGAGGGCGCTTTCGACGAACTGCGCCGGCGAGGCGTGGACGGCGTCGTGTTGGACAACCCGGCGCGTTTCATGGGTCAAGTAAAACGGATCGCCTCTCTGGCCTTGGATAGGCGCTTGCCGGCGATCGCCGATGGCTGGATGTTCCCTCAGGCAGGCCTGTTGATGAGCTACGGGCCGGACTACTTCTACGCCGCTGATCGCGCGGCGTCCTACGTGGTTCGCATCTGGAAAGGTGCCCAGCCCAGAGATCTACCCGTCGAACTCATCGCCAAGTTCGACATGAACGTGAACGCGGCCACGGCCGAGGCGCTGGGCATTCGGCTGCCGCAGGCGGTTACGGTCATGGCCTCTCACATCTACCGATAGGGACAGAACTCGGGCATCGGCAAGCCACGCCTCGAATGCAAAACCCACGACCTACATACGTAGGTTGCCTAGATCGCTCTAGAGCTGCGTAGGGTTCCGATGTCAACCACTTCCTGGCCCGTTCGCGCACCGCGCCGATCGGTGACACGGGAAAGGATGGCTCAGAGAACGCCAGCGTGTAGTCCATAAAGTAAAAGGGGGAGACGGCGGCCGCTCTCCAGGCATCACGCGTCAGCCAGAGGAACGACCTGAGCGCCCTCCGCGGGTGAAAGCGTCCAACGGCGATGCCGCCGCGGTGTTCGGCGGCCGACAGAGCAGCGAGGAGATCGGGAGCCCGAAGAAGACGTACAGCCCCAAGAAGCCAAACACGTTGCAGTGGAACAAGATCACCGCAGTAATGGACAGGGCGCGCAAGCCGTCGAGTGCCGAATCATAGTGCATGGGTGCCGGCGCGGCGTACAGTGGTCTCACGAGCGCACCAGCGTCAGCGGATCGCCCTTTTTTGCCCAAAGGTCAGGTCTGCGTACTTGGGCTTCAAGAACACCTTCTGTTGGAGCGTGCGAATCGGCCCTGGGTGAATGCCCGCTTCGGGCACGAACCCGCTGTCCCGCCCTGCCCTTACGAAGGTCGGTTCCCGTTGCAAAGCGGCGGTCTGTAGATTTCGACTACCAAGACAAAATCCTTAGGTGGGCCAGCCCACGTAGTCTGCTTCAGCGTCGTCTCGCTCGAGCCAGTTGAAAAGCAAGTCGTTGACTGTCTTCGCCGCCTCGAACTGCACCCAATGTCCGGCGCCTGCCACCTCTTGCATTCGACACCGGGAAGGTAACCCGCTCGCCGAGGAAGCCACAAAGCCCGGATCCAGCGTGACGTCGTGCGCACCCCATGCCATCAGCAGTTCACCTCGATGCTGGTCGAGCGGCCCGTGTAAGGCGCCGGTGCGCGAGATGGTCTTGCTGTGAAAACGGGTGCCCAAGCAGGCCTGACCATGGATGTGCAGTGCCACCTCATCGACCTGTTCTGGCTGGTGCAGCATATGCATGAGCAGGTTGTGCCGCATCGCCTCCTTCCATTCATCCGAGCCGGGCGCCAGAGCGCGCCAGGCCACAAGAGAGCCGCGCGGCCGCAGTGGCCCGCCGTGTCCCGCAGGCCCGAGCAATCCAAGGTGCGAGACGGCGCCACGGCGCGCCGCGACGTGGGCGGCCACCAGGGCGCCAAAGGAGAAGCCTACCAGCCGAAGCTGCCGGGCGCGGGGGATCAGCAGGTCGAGCGCGCGCAGCGTGGCGTCCAGCAGCCCCTCCATCGAAGCGACTGGCGGATCGTCGGATTCGCCATAGCCGGGCAGGTCGGGCACCCACACCGTCCAGCGCGCTGACAGAGCCTCGACGTTGCGCGCCCAGTGAAGCCATGAGCCATGGCCACCGTGCAGCAGAACCAGCGGCGCGCCGGCATCGCCAAAGCGCCGCCAGCACATTCGGCCGCCACCCCAATCCGCGAACTGGATCCGATCCGTGGCCCGCAGGTGGGGTAGCAGCGGGCAGTCGAGGCCCGCAGCGCTGCTCATGACTCTCAACTCAGAACGACGACGCCGTCCGCCGCCCGCACACCCTGCCCCTTGGGCAGCACGAAGACGGGATTGATCTCGGCTTCAACCAGCCGCTCGCCCAGTTGCGAGGCCATGCGCGAGAAGGCCACGATCGTATCCACCAGCGCGTCGACGTCGGCCGCGGGCCGCCCGCGGAAGCCGTCGAGCAGCGGCCAGGTCTTCAGCTCGCGCGCCATGGCCAGCGCCTCGTCCCGGTCGAGGCCGCCTTGCGCGGGCAGCAGGCGCATCGTCGTGTCCTTGAAAAGTTCCGCGGTTACGCCGCCCATGCCCAGCAGGATCGCGGTGCCGATCGCATCGCGATGCATGCCGAGGATTAGTTCGGTGCCACCTTGCACCATCTCCTGCACCAGGAAGCGCTGCGGACGCACGCCGGTGCGCGCACGCACCTCATCGGCCATCGCATCGAGGCGGGCGCCGACCTGCTCGGGCGACAGGTTGACGGCCACGCCGCCGACGTCGCTCTTGTGCGTGATCTCGTTCGAGAGGATCTTCAGCACGACGCGCCCACCCAGTTGCTGCGCGGCGTGCTGCGCTTCGCCGGCGGAATGGACCACGATCTCGGGCGCGCAGGAAACTCCGAAGCGCGAGAACAGCTGCTTGGCCTGCGCCTCGTCCAGCGAACCCGAAGGAAGGCCCTCGACCGGCACCGGATCCGTCTGAACCTGTGCGGCAGGCTCGCTCAGCTGCGCCGCGTGCAACATGCCGGCCAGTGCCGCCGTGCAGCTTTCCGGCGCGGCAAAGGCTGGCACGCCGCGCTGCATCAGCAGGGCCGCCACCTCGGGCGCATGCGGGCTCACGAAGGCGACGACCGGCTTGTCCGACAGCGGCAGGCAGTCCTGGATGGCACCGGCCATCAGCTCGGGCATCGCGAGACCTGAGGAGCCCACGATGATCGCGAGCGCGTCGTAGCTGGGGCTTGCGAGCAGCGCTCGGATAGCGCCGCGCAGCAGGTCAGGCTGCAGGCCCGCCAGGGTCACGTCGATTGGATTGCGGTCCAGCGCCGCATGGTCGCCCGTCTGCAAGGCGCGCAAGGCGGCGGCGGTGGCCTCGTCGGGCGCGGGCGTCTCGAAGCCCGCCACGCCCAGGCTGTCGGACACCAGCGTGCCGGCTCCGCCGGTGGAAGTGAGGATAGCCACGCGTTTCCCGCGCAGTTGGCGCTCGGTGGCCAGCGCCGCCGGAATGTCCAGCAAGTCGCTGAAGCACTGCGCGCGTATCACGCCTGTCTGGCGGAAAAGCGCGTCGTACATGCGGTCGGCGCCGGCCAGCGCGCCGGTGTGCGAGACAGCCGCCTGTGCGCCGGCTTCGGACCGGCCGATCTTGAAGGCGACGATGGGCTTGCCGGCGCGCGCGGCGCGCAATGCGGCGGCCCGGAACTTCTCTGGATGCCGCACCGCCTCGACGTACAGCGCGATGACGCGCGTCGCCTCGTCGTCGACCAGCGCGTCGATGAAGTCGGACAGCTCCAGGTCCACCTCGTTGCTAGTGGAGATGAGCTTGGACAGCCCGATACCACGCGCCGCGGCCCGCGACAGTAGCGAGCCCAGGATGCCGCCGCTTTGCGACACCACGCCGATCGCGCCACGCGGGAAGTGGTCCACCTCCAGCGCGCCGGAGGCCGACAGCACGATGTCGTCGCTGAGGTTGACCAAACCGATGGTGTTGGGCCCCAGGATGCGCATGCTGCCCGCAGCCTCGATCAGCTGCTGCTGGCGCCGCGCCCCCTGCTCGCCGGTCTCGGTGTAGCCACTGGCCAGCACGATGGCCGCCGCGGTGCCGCGCGTCGCCAGCTCGCGCACCGCCAGGTGAGCACGCTCGGCACCCAGCAGCACGATGCCCACGTCAGGTGTCTCGGGCAGCGACGCGATGTCGGGATAGCACTTGAGGCCACCGATCTCGGCCACCTTCGGGTTGACGGGGTAGATCGTGCCGGCGAAGTTGTGCTTGAGCAGGTAGGACACCGGCCGGCCGGCCGTCTTGGACGGGTCCGCCGAGGCGCCGATGACGGCCACGCTGCGCGGCTGGAGGAGTCGGGTGATCGCGTTCATTTCACCGTCCTCATTGCTTGGCGGCGGCCGAGGCCCTAGCGAGGAAGGCCATCACCGATTCGCGGTGCTCGGTGCTGGTGTAGCAGATGCCCTGCGCCTGGCTGCCCTGGGAGAACACCTGGTCGGCCGACAGCTCGAAGCTCTGGTCCAGGATGCGCTTGCCCAGGGCCAGCGCGGTGGCCGAGCCCTGGCTCAGCTCGCGCGCCCAGGCCTGGGCGTCGGCCACCAGGCGGTCCGCGCCGGTCTTGCGATCGACGATGCCCATGGCCAGCGCCTCGTCCACCTCCACCTTACGGCCGGTGAAGATCAGTTGCTTGGCGCGCGGCAGGCCCACGCGGCGCGGCAGGAAGTACATGCCGCCCCCATCGGGAACGATGCCCCGGTGGATGTATGACCAGCTGAAGCTGGCCCACTCGCTGGCGATGATGAAGTCGCAGGCGAGCGCGGTGTCGGCGCCCAGCCCCGAGGCGGCGCCGTTCACCGCCGCGATCACCGGCTTGGGCATGGTGTGCAGCAGGGTCTGCGTGTAGTGCACGCGCTGCTGCCGGTGCCAGCCGTTGAAGGCGATCTCGCCGGTGGGCGCGCTCATGCGCCGCTGCATGCCGGCAATGTCGCCACCGGCGCAGAAGCCCTTGCCCGCACCGGTGATCACCAGGGCCCGGGTGGCCTTGTCGGCCTGCACTCTTTCGAGCGCGCCGATGAACTCGGCGCGCATGTCGTCGCTCATGGCGTTGCGCTTGTCCGGGCGGTTGAAGGTGAGGGTGGCGATGCCGTCCTCGGTCTGCAGGTCGATCAGGGAGGTGCTCATGGCGGAATCCGTATGTGAGGTTGGGTGGAGTCGTGCGGGCTCAGTCGATCTTCAGCTTGTTTTCCTTGACGACCTTGCGCCAGCGGGCTTCCTCGGCCCGCACGTAGGTATCGAGCTCGGCCGGCGCGCCGGTGGAAACGCTCAGGCCCTCGGGCTCCAGGCGCTTGCGGAACTCTGCGTCCTGCGTGGCCTTGTTGGCCGCCGCGTTCAACTTGGCAACCGCGTCGGCCGGCGTGCCGGCGGGCACGAAGATGCCGTACCAGCTCTCGACCGCGTAGCCGGGTACGCTTTCGGCAATGGCCGGAATGTCCTTCAGGGCCGCGGAGCGCTGGAGCGTGGTCACGCCCAGCGCGCGCAGCTTGCCACTGGCCATCTGCGGGGCGGCTGCAGCCGCGGTGGCGAACATCATGTCCACCTGGCCGCCCAGCAGGTCGGTCATGGCGGGGCCCGCGCCCTTGTAGGGCACGTGCGTCATCTGCACCTTGGCGAGGTTGTTGAACATCTCGCCCGCCAGGTGCGCGGAAGTGCCGTTGCCCTGCGAGGCGAAGGTGAGCTTGCCCGGGTTGGCACGCGCGGCGGCCAGCACGTCCTGGACCGACTTGTAGGGGCTATCGGCACGCACCACCAGGATGTTGGGGCCGCGCGCCAGCAGCGCCACCGGCGAGAAGGCCTTGTCCGTGTCGAAGGGCAGCTTGGCCATCAGGCTCGGGTTGACGGCATGGGCGAAGGTGGCCACCACCAGCGTGTAGCCATCGGGCGCGCTCTTGGCCACGAAGTCGCTGCCGATAATGGTGCCTGCACCAGGCTTGTTGTCGATGATCACCGGCTGGCCCAGCGTCTGCGACATGGCCACGCCCAGGGTGCGCGCGATGCTGTCGGTGCCTCCGCCCGGCGCGAAGGGCACGATCATCTTGATGGGCTTGTCGGGATAGGCGGCCAGCGCGCTGCCCGTGGCGAGCGCGGTGACGGCCAGGCCGGCAGCAAGGCGGGCGAACAGTGCCCGCAGGGGATGGAAGGTCATGCGTGTCTCCTGTGTGGTCGTCGTCGAAGGGCTAGGTGGCGGCTGCGGCCGGGGCCCTCGCCAGTGATGCAAAGCTTAGGTCGCCACCTTTCGCAGCGCACCTGCCTAATTCCAAGGAATGGAATTACGAAAGTCGCCCAGCTACACTTCCGCGGCATGACACGCAGCGCTGACAACGGCCAGGGCAGGCACGAAGCCGCCCGCGCACTCGATGCCGACAAGCCCGGCCGCTCGCCGGCCAACCGCTCGCTGGAGCGCGGCATCGAGATCCTTCGCGCCTTCCGTCCCGGCTCCACGCTGCTTGGCAACGCCGACCTGGCCGAGCGCACCGGCCTGTCCAAGGCCACGGTGAGCCGCCTCACGCAGACACTGGTGGGCGCCGGCATGCTGCAGCCCGACCCGCCTACGCGCGCCTTCCGGCTCGCGCCGCCGGTGCTCAGCCTGGCGCATGCGATGCGTGCCGGCTCCACGGTGCTGGCCACGGCGGCGCCGCTGATGCGCGCCACCGCGCAGGCGCACCGAATCAATGTTGGCCTGGCGGCGGCTGACCGCGACGAGATGGTCTATCTCGAATCGATCCGCTACAACCGCCGGCCCTCGCTGCGCTCGGTGGTGTCGGGCCAGCGCGTTCCCATGGAACTGACCTCGCTGGGCCGCGCCCACCTGCACGCCGCGCCGCCTGCGCGCCGCAAGGCGCTGCTGGACCATTTCCAGCGCTTGCGCGGATCCCAATGGAAGACGCTCGGTCCGGAAATCGCCGCTGCGATGCACAGCATGGACAGCGCAGGCTGGTGCGCCGCGAGCTGGCAGCCCGAGGTGGTAGCCGTCGCCACGTCACTCGTGGTGCATGGCTCGCACTACGCGATCAACGTCAGCGTTTCGGCGATCGAAGATTTCGACACCATGGTGAAAGTCCTGGCGCCCACGCTAATGTCGTTGCGAGACGCCATCGCTCGCGCGATCGAGCATGCCGAGATCGTCTGACGCGCTGGCTCGATCCAGCGCAAGCGCCGTCGCGTCCTGACGTGCCATTCTTCAACAACGGCCTCGGCACTGACCCGCCGAAAATCCTCCCGCCCGGGAACTCCGGCTCCCGCTGCGTTGCAGCCCCGACGCGCAAAGCGCATGCGGCCATTCGGCCTGATTCACGCGAGCCCTCAGAGGCCGAACAGGCGGCACGGATTCTCCACAAGTAGCGCCTCACGTTCTTTCGCCGTCCTTGTCCAGTTCCAGACAAGCGCAAGGTTCTTCTTATCGTTCACCGGCCTGAACGCCTCGACGTCGGTGGGCCGAAAGCTCGCCGGCCGCGTGGCGCCCCCGGTGTGCGGCCAGTCGCTTCCCCACACCACACGATCGGGAAACCGCGCCAGGAGTTCGGATGCGATTGGCGCAACATCGGAGAATTGATCGGATTCGCTGCTAGAAATCTGGTGTGGCCCGGACAGCTTGATCCAGATGTGCGGCGACGCCATCAATCCCAGCAGTCCGGCGAATGCAGCCTGGCCAACTCCGCCGGCCGCGGGCATCCTGCCGAAGTGGTCGATCAGTACAGGCTTGGGCGAAGCGGTCAGCGCTGGGGTGCATGCAAGAAGGACCTGTGTTGCGGCGTAGATCTGCACCAGCATCGGCGACGAGTCCAGCGTAAGTAGCGCGCACTCCAGTTGCTGGAGCGCAGTCGGCGCGTCTCGCTCCCGCCCGACTTCGAGATTCAGGCGAACGCCGCGAATGCCCGCCGCGTACAGGTCGTCGATCTGGCTGCGGCTGAACGACCCGTCGACGACAGCCACGCCCCGCGCATTGGGCCCATACCGGCGCATGGCGTCGAGAAGGCAACGGTTGTCCGCCGCATACACGCTGGGCTGCACGAACACCGCCCGCTCGATGCCCAGCGACTCATGCATGCGCAAGAGCCCCGCCACCGTGGCCTCGGGCGGCGTGTAGCGCCGCGACTCGGCGTAGGCAAACCGTGCCGGATCGAACACGTGAACGTGGCAATCGACCGCCCCCGCAGGCGCTTGCATGCGAATCACGGCACGCGGCTACTGGGCCTGGATGCCCGCGCGCTTGACCACCTGCTGCCACCTGGTCGTTTCGTCGGTCACGAATTTCTGGAATTCGGCCGAACTCGAGAGTGCCGGCGTGGCGCCGATTTCCTCGAACTTCTTCACGACTTCGGGCGCCGACAGCGCCTTGGCCATCTGGTCGTGCAATGCAGCCACGACCGCGGGTGGCGTCTTGGCCGGAGCAATCACACCGACCCAATGGGTCATCGAGAAGTCGTGAATCCCGGCTTCATCGAAGGTCGGCACGTCCATCATGCGCGCCGACCGGCTGGTGCCGCTGATCGCCAGGGCCTTGATGCGACCCGATGCCAACGGCGCGGCAGTGCTGGTGATGCTGTCGATCAGCAGGTCGACCTCCCCGCCCATAAGGGCCTTGATGGACTCGCCGCCGCCCTTGTACGGCACATGGGTGAGCTTCGCGCCGGTCACGGAGGCAAGCAACTCCGTCGTGAGGTGCGGCGTGCTGCCGATGCCGCCCGACCCATAGTTGAGCGCGCCGGGGTTCTTCTTGGCGAAGTCCAGCACCTGCGCCGCGTTCCTGAAGCGCGAATTCGCGGGCACCATCATGACCATCGGTGACTCGGCCACCTTGCTCACGCCGACCAGGTCCTTAAGCGTGTCGTAGGGCATCTTTGCCTGCAGGGCTGGCGACATGGTGAATGGTGCGCTGACGAATCCAAGCGTGTACCCATCGGGCACTGCCTTGGCCACGGCATCGGTGCCGATCACCCCGCCCGCGCCGGCCTTGTTGTCGACCACGAAGGGCTGCCCGCTGTCGACTGACAGCCGCTGCGCCAGCACGCGGGCCATCACGTCATTGGGGCCACCCGCGGCAAAGGGAACAATGAGGCGCACCGGCTTGGACGGATAGGCAGGCTGGGCGAGCGGCGCCGAGACGGGGGCTGCGCCAATCAGCGCCGCGATGGCGAGCGTTGCGATTCTTCGAGCAGCGAGATTGCCGAACATGAATGTCTCCAGACAAGAGGGAATGCAGTCCGCGCGCTTCAAGAAAGCACACTCGCCACGCTTGTAGATACCCGCTTCAGGTCGATCACCGGGTTTTGCCTTAGTGTATCTATGTTCGTTCTAGTACAATTCAGGCAAAACCACTACACCTGTCTTCCCGTGCCCAGGATTGCCCCAAAGATTGCGTTGATACATGCCACCCCGTTGGCCATGCAGCCCGTGAGCGAGGCATTCGCCGATCTTTGGCCCGCCGCCTTGTGCATGAACCTGCTGGACGACCGGCTCTCGGGCGACCTGGCGGCCACCGGCTCGCTGGAAGACGGACTCGCCCGGCGGATCCTGGCGCTGGCTTACTACGCGAAGGACTGGGGTGCTGCAGGCATCCTCTACACGTGTTCAGCTTTCGGACCGGCAATCGACGCCGCCCGCCAGGCCGTCGCCCTGCCGACCTACAAGCCGAACGACGCCATGTTCCTGGAGGCGTTGCGCATCGATGCGCCGCATGGACCGGCGAGGATTGGCCTGCTCTCGACCTTCGCGCCCTCCGTCGACTCCATGCGCGAGGAGCTTCTTGCGGCAGCCACGGAACGCGGCATCGAGGTGGATTGCCGGACCCGCATCGTCCCGGGCGCGCTCGAGGCCCTGCGCTCAGGCGAGACCGCCCTGCACGACCGGCTGATCGCGGAACAAGCCCTCGGCCTTGCGGACTGCGACGTCGTCATGCTCGGCCAGTTCTCGATGGCACGGGCCCGGGATACCGTCTCGGGCGTGATTGGCGTGCCGGTGCTCAGCAGCCCGCACAGCGCGGTGCGCCTCCTTCAGCAACGGCTCGCCAACGCCGGCTGAGTCTCATCTTTCAGCGAACCCTCCTCTTCCACACCACATTCGCCCAACGGAGATACATATGAAGTTGATCGTCCTGCCCTGCGACGGCATCGGCCCGGAAATCGTTGCCGCCTCCGTCGAAGTCCTGAAGGCCGCCGACAAGCGCTTCAAGCTCGACCTGTCCCTGGACTACGACAGCGTGGGCTTCGAAAGCCTGCACGCCCACGGCACGACCTTGCGCCAGGAGGTGCTCGAAAAGTCGAAGACCTACGACGGCGTGGTGCTCGGCACCCAGTCGCATGCCGACTATCCGGCGCCCGAGAAGGGCGGCCGCAACGTGTCGGCAGGTTTCCGCATCGGCCTGGACCTGTATGCCAACGTGCGCCCTGCCCGCACGCGGCCCTTCCTGCAGTCGAACATGCGCGAAGGCCGCTCGATGGACCTGGTCATCATGCGCGAGGCCACCGAAGGCTTCTATCCGGACCGCAACATGTCCAGGGGCTGGGGCGAGATGATGCCCAGCCCGGACATGGCCTTGTCCGTGCGCAAGATCACGCGCCACTGCAGCGAACGCATCGCGCGCCGCGCCTTCGAGCTCGCAATGACGCGCCGCAGGAAGGTCACGGCCATCCACAAGGCCAACAGCTTCCACATGACCGACGGCCTCTTTCTCGAAGCCGTCCGCCACGTGGCCAAGGACTTCCCGGAAGTCCAGCTGGACGACCTGCTGGTCGACGCATCCACCGCCCACCTGGTCAAGGAACCGGAGCGCTTCGATGTCCTGGTCGCCACCAACTTCTACGGCGACATCCTGTCCGACCTCGCGAGCGAGCTGTCCGGCAGCCTCGGCCTGGCTGGCTCGATCATGGCCAGCGACGACCTGTGCTGCGCGCAGGCCCAGCACGGCTCGGCTCCCACCATCGCAGGCAAGGACATCGCCAATCCGACGTCGATGATCCTCTCGGTCGCGATGATGGTGCGCTGGATCGGCGACAAGCGGGGCGACAGGAACATCCAGCAGGCAGGTGACGCCATGATCGCAGCCGTCGACAAGGTGCTGGAGAACCCGCAGACGAGAACCGGCGACATCGGCGGCACCATGGGCTGCAAGGCGTTCGGCGCGGCGGTGGCACAGGCGGTCGCCGAGGCCTGAGGAGCGGAACGCGCGTCATGACCAAGCCAGTCCTGGGCTGCATCGCCGACGATTTCACCGGCGCGACGGATCTCGCCAACAACCTGGTCCGCGCCGGCATGCGGGTGGTGCAGACCATCGGTGTGCCGGGCACCGCGCTTGGCGAAGACGCTGACGCAGTGGTCGTGGCGCTCAAGTCCAGAACCATCCCGGCGGCCGACGCGGTGGCGCAGTCCGTCGCCGCCCTGCGTTGGCTCCAGGCGCAGGGCGCACGGCAGATCTATTTCAAGTACTGCTCCACCTTCGACTCCACGCCGGCCGGCAACATCGGGCCGGTGACCGACGCGCTGATGGACGCGCTAGACACCGACTTCACCATCGCCTGCCCTGCGTTTCCCGAGAACGGTCGCACCGTGTTCAAGGGATACCTCTTCGTCGGCGGGGAACTGCTCCAGGAGTCGGGGATGCGCAACCATCCGCTGACGCCCATGACGGACTCGAATCTGGTCCGGGTGCTGCAGTCGCAGACCCGCCGGAAGGTGGGGCTGATCGACCACCTCACGGTCGCGGCCGGGCCCGAGGCGATCACGGCCCGAATTTCCGCATTGCGGGCGTCGGGCGTCTCGATGGCCATCGTCGACTCGACCAGCAACGCGGATCTCATCACGATGGGGCCTGCCCTCAAGGCGCTGCCGCTCGTCACCGCGGGCTCGGGCGTGGCGATCGGGCTGCCGCCGAACTTCGGGCTGCAGCCGGACAGCCGCACTGCACGGCTGCCCGCAGCGAAGGGACGCCGAGCCATCGTCTCCGGCAGCTGCTCGACCGCGACCAACGCGCAAGTCGCCGACTTCATCTGCCGCGGCCATCCGGCGTTCGCCGTCGAGCCGCTGGCACTCGCCGCGGGCACCGACGTGGTCGGTAGCGCGCTCGACTGGGCGCGCCAGCGCGACGGCGACGGGGCCATCCTGATCTATGCAACGGCCGAACCCGATGCCGTCAGGCAGGTGCAGGACCAGCTCGGCGTGGCCCGGGCCGGCGAGCTGGTGGAGCACGCGCTCGCGGCGATCGCGGCAGGTCTGGTCGGCGCCGGCGTTCGCCAGCTCATCGTTGCAGGGGGAGAGACCTCCGGCGCCTGCGTGCAGGCGCTGGGCGTGGAAACCATGCGCATCGGCCCGCAGATCGCGCCGGGCGTGCCGTGGTGCTTCGCCTCGTCGCCCCTGCCAGCCGAGCATGGCGTGCACCTCGCCTTGAAATCCGGCAACTTCGGCGGCCCCGACTTCTTCACGGGCGCATTCGCGGCTCTGGAATGACGCCGCCGCGAGCGATCTGTCTACACTCCGATCACTCCCACCTGACCCTGAGCTTCCCATGAGCGCCCTCCCAGAATCCGCCCATGTCAGTCCGCTGATCCCGGCGCTTGCGACGCGGATCGTCGAGATGATCCGCCGCGAGGGCTTCCCCGTGGGCCACCGGCTGACCGAGCAGCTGCTGTGCGACGAGCTGGGGGTGTCGCGGTCACCGATCCGCAAGGCGCTCCAGTACCTGGAGACCTCGTCCATCCTCCACTCGGAGCCGAACCGAGGCTACCGCCTGGCCAAGGACGCGTCCGAGCTGAGTGGGCTGACGATCGCGGAGGACGACGCGTCCGAGGAGGCGCTCTACATGAAGATCGCGCAGGACCGCATCAACGGCCTGCTCGAGGAGGAAGTGGCCGAGGGCGACCTGATGGGCCGCTACGGCTGCTCCCGCCTGCAGGTGCAGCGCGTGCTCAATCGCATGGTGCGCGACAGCATGATCGATCGCAAGCCGGGCCGCGGCTGGATCTTCAGGCCCCTCATGACGGGCGCCCAGTCGCACCGCGAGAGTTACCGCTTCCGCATGATCATCGAGCCGGCGGCGATCCTCGAGCCGGGCTACAAGGTGGATGTCGCCGAGCTGAAGAAGTGCCAGCGCGAACAGATGGACCTGCTTCGCGGCGGCATCGAGCGCTGCACCCATGCCGAGCTCTACGGCGCCGGGGTTCATTTCCACGAGACGGTGGTGGCGGGCGCCCACAACCGCTTCCTGCTCGATTCGCTCAAGACCCTGAACCAGATGCGCCGCGTCGTCGAATACGGCACGCGCCTGGACCGCTCCCGCCTGCACGGCCAATGCGAGGAGCACCTGGAACTGATCGAGCTGCTGCTCAAGGACGAACGCATGGAGGCCTCCCACTTCCTGCGCCAGCATCTGAACAAGGCCAGGATCACCAAGGTCGGGACCGGCGAATGAAGGAGTCGCAGGCCCGGGAGGAGATCTGCCGGGTCGGGCGCAGTCTCTTCGAGCGCGGATACGTGCATGCGACCGCAGGCAACATCAGCCTGGCGCTCGATGCGGACGACGGCGGCGGATTCCTCATCACGCCCACCGACGCCTGCCTGGGGTTCCTGGCGCCCGATCGGCTCGCGAAGCTGGATGCGACAGGCACGCAGGTCAGCGGCGATCGCGCCAGCAAGACCATCTTGCTCCACCAGCGCATCTACGCGGCCAGCGCGTCCACCGATGCGCCGGCAAGGTGCATCATCCACACGCACAGCACGCACTGCGTCGCCCTGACGCTGGCCTCACCCCTGCGTGCCAATGAAGAATCGAGCGAACTGCTGCCGGCATTGACGCCCTACTTCGTCATGAAGGTCGGGCACGTGCCTCGCATGGCCTACGGCCGTCCGGGCGACCCTCGCGTTGCACAGGAGGTCGAACGCGCGATCAGCACCTACCAGCAGATCGGCACGCCGATCCGCGCGGTCATGCTGGATCGCCTCGGCCCGAACGTCTGGCACGAGACCCCTGCCCGCGCGATGGCAACACTGGAGGAACTGGAGGAGACCGCGCGCCTGTGGCTGCTGACGGCGCAGCGCCCCCTTCCCCTGGCGCCGGACCAGATCGACGCGCTCGGACAGACGTTCGGCGCGCGCTGGTGAACCGGCCCGGCCGGCCCTTCAGGCCTCGGCCGCGAATACCCAGCAGGCTTCCTCCGGAAACGCCACCCAGTACTCCATGCCCGGCGTGCGCGCCTGCGTTCCAAATGCGCGGAAGCGCAGGCCCGCGATGGTGAACAGGTATTCCCACCGGTCCCCCAGGAACATCGAGGTGACCAGCCTTGCGGACAGGCTGTTCGGAACGGGCGCATCCGTCACCGACACCTTTTCCAGGCGGATGATGAGCTCGGCGTCCGAGCCGGGCGCCAGGGGGTCGATGCCCTTGCCCACGATCTTCCAGCCCTCGCCGGCCAGCGTGACCGCCTGCCCGCCGATGGACTCCACCTTGCCGCGCACGCGGTTGTTGCTGCCCATGAACTCGGCGGTGTACTGGGACTTGGGCGAACCATAGAGTTCGGCCGGCGAGCCTTCCTGCTCGATGCGGCCGTTGCGCAGCAACAGGATGCGGTCGGACATGGCCATGGCCTCGGTCTGGTCGTGGGTGACGCACAGGGCCGACAGGTTCATGCTCACGATCAGTTCGCGAAGCCACGCGCGGGCCTCCTCGCGCAGCTTCGCGTCCAGGTTCGACAACGGCTCGTCCAGGAGAATGACGGGCGGGTTGTAGACCAAGGCCCGCGCGATCGCGACGCGCTGCTGCTGACCGCCGGAGAGCTGAAAGGGAAAGCGCTTGCCCAGGTGGCCCAGGCCGAGGTTGTCCAGGGCCGTCTGAACCCGCGCCGCGATCTCTGACTTCTTGATGCCGCGCAGCATGAGGCCATAGCCCACGTTGTCCTCGACGGTCTTGTGCGGCCACAGCGCATAGGACTGGAACACGAGGCCGAGCGAGCGCTGCTCGGCCGGCAGGTTGACCCTGGATGCGGAGTCGTAGAGCGGCTTGCCATCCAGCAGGATGCTGCCCTCGCGCGGCTGCTCGAATCCGGCCACCGCGCGCAGCAGCGTGGTCTTGCCGCTTCCCGATGCGCCCAGCAGGGAAACGACTTCCCCTGCGTTCAGCTTGAACGAAACCCCCTTGAGCACATCGACGGTGCCGTAGCTCAGGCAGATGTTGTTGACGGCGAGCTTAGTCATGAAGTTTGATTCCGAAACGCAGGGCGAGGCCAAGGCCCACGCTGACCATGAAGATGTTGATCACGGAGAGGGCCGAGACCAGGTTGGTGGCGCCGCTCGCCCACATGGACACCAGCAGTGCACCGATGACTTCCGAGCCGGGCGACAGCAGGTAGACGCCCGTGGAGTACTCGCGCTCGAAGATGAGGAAGATCAGCAGCCAGCTCGACAGCAGGCCGAAACGAACCAGCGGGAGGGTGACGTGCCGGTTGGTCTGCGAGGCCGTGGCGCCGCTGACGCGGGCCGCCTCTTCCAGGTCGGGCCCCACCTGCATGAGTGCCCCCTGCACCACCCGCATGCCGTAGGCCAGCCAGATGACCGAGTAGGCGATCCAGATGCTGATCATCGAGCCGCGCAGTTCCTTCAGCCCCGGGATGAAGAGGAACACCCACAGGAATGCCAGGCCCGCGAGCAGGCCCGGGATGGCGCGCGGGACCAGAACCAGGTAGTCCATCAGCTTGGTGCCGGCGTCGTTGCGGCGGTGGCCGGCGAAGGCGATGGCCGTGTACCAGGCCACCGCGGCGGCGCCACCGATGACACCGATGCCCAGCGTATTGAGGATAGCGCGCACCAGGTTGTCCTGGTCGAAGACCTCGCGGTAGTTCTCCAGCGTCATCGAGTCGATGAGCGAGACGCCCTCCCCCCAGCTGGTGACGACCGAGCGCAGCGCGATGCCGGACACCGGCACGAACACGGTCACGAAGAGCCAGGCCAGGACGATGGCGATGGCCACCCACTTCCACTTGCCCAGGCGCAGCACCTGGGTGCGGCCGCCCTTGCCCTTGAGCGTGACGTATCGGTTCGCGCTCTTGAGCAGCCTGCGCTGCAGGATCACCAGCGGGAAGGTGACGGCGACGATGATCATCGCCACCACCGCCATCAGGTGGTAGGACGGAATGCCCAGCTTATTGGCCAGCTTGTACATGTAGGTGGTCAGCACCAGGTAGCCGCCGGGGTCGCCCAGGACCAGGGGCAGGCCGAAGACCTCGAAGCCCAGGAAGAGCATCAGCACCGCCGCGAACAGCATCGACGGCATGATCATCGGGATGCTGACGTCCTTCGCCACGCGGAACGGCGAGGCACCAGAGATTCGGGCGGCCTCTTCCACGTCGCTGCCCACGTTGCGCAGCGCGGCGGACGCATAGAGGTAGACATGGGGCACGTGCGTGAGCCCCGCGATCACCGCGATGCCGGTGAGCGAGTACACGTTCCACGGCTCTTCGCCGAAGAGGTTGCGCCACCAGATCGTGTAAAAGCCCGTCGGCCCGGTGGCCACCACGTAGCCCAGCGCCAGCACCACCGCCGAGATGAAGATCGGCGTGAGCAGCATGGGCTCGATCCACCGACGAAATGGCATGTCGGTTCGCACCATCAGGAAGGCCAGGATCGCGCCGAGCGGGATCGACACCACGACCATGCCGGCCGCGATGATCAGCGAGTTCTTCAGCGCCACGTAGAAGTCGGCGTCCGAAAAGACGAAGCGGTAGGCGTCGAGCGAGAACTTGTTCGGCAGGAAGAACGGCGCGGACAGCACGCTCTGGTAGGCGATGGTCAGCAGCGGCAGCAGGACGGC
>JAFECZ010000029.1 GCA_018241905.1 Pseudomonadota bacterium | reverse complement strand
GGGCCGTCGGGCAGCGACACCGGCGCAGCCAGCTCGGTGCCGGCCAAGCGCAGGCGCCCTCCCCGGCTTTCGCCTTGCAGGAAGTTCATGCCCGGCGAGCCGATGAAGTGGCCCACGAAGGTGTGGGCCGGGCGTTCGAACAGCGCCTCGGCCGTACCCACCTGCACCGCGCGGCCGCGCGACATCACCACCACCTCGTCGGCAAAGGTCAGCGCCTCCACCTGGTCGTGCGTGACGTAGATCAGCGTGAGCTTGAGCTCGCGATGGATCTCCTTGAGCTTGCGCCGCAGCTGCCACTTCAGGTGCGGGTCGATGACGGTGAGCGGCTCGTCGAACAGCACGGCCGAGACGTCTTCGCGCACCAGGCCGCGGCCCAGAGAGATCTTCTGCTTGGCATCGGCCGACAGGCCCGCGGCGCGCTGGCCCAGCTGGCCCGACAGCTCCAGCATTTCGGCGATGCGCCCCACCCGCTCGCGAATGCGCGCTTCGGGAACGCCGCGGTTGCGCAGCGGAAAAGCCAGGTTCTGCGCCACGGTCATCGTGTCGTAGATGACCGGGAACTGGAACACCTGCGCGATGTTGCGCTGCTGCGGCGTCTGGGCCGTGACGTCGCGGCCGTCGAAGCTGACGCTGCCCTGCGAAGGCACCAGCAGTCCCGAGATGATGTTGAGCATGGTGGTCTTGCCGCAGCCCGACGGACCCAGCAGCGCATAGGCGCCCCCGTCGGCAAAGCTCATCTTCAGCGGCAGCAGCGCATAGTCGCTGTCCTGCTTGGGGTCGGGCCGATAGGCGTGCGCCAGGTCGAGGTCGATGCGGGCCATGCGCTAGCTCCCGTTGCCGTTGCGGCGCGCAGGGGCCAGCGCCAGGTCGCCGCGCGCGTCGAACACATACACATCCATCAGCGAGAAGCGCAGCAGCACCAGCTCGCCCAGGCCGAAGCGGTGCACGCCGGTCAGCTGCGCCACCAGCTCGCCGGCGGGGCTGTCCAGGTGCACGAAGGTGTCGGAGCCGGCGATCTCGGCCAGCGTGATGCGTGCGTGCAGCTCCACCCCGTTGGCGCGCGTGCGCTCGGGCGTGCCCACGGCCAGCGCGCTGGCCCGCAGCCCCACCGTCACCTGGCCCTGAGTGCCCGCCGGCAGGTCCAGCGGCAGCGCCAGGCCGCCGCCCAGCTGCACGCCCGCGCTGCTGGCCTGGCCGGTGAGCAGGTTCATCGGCGGATCGCTGAAGGCGCGCGCCACGCGCAGCGACTTCGGCGCATGAAAGACCTCGGCCGTGGGGCCGTACTGCAGCAGCTCGCCCGCGTCGAGCACCGCGGTGTAGCCGCCCAGCAGCAACGCCTCGCCCGGCTCGGTGGTGGCGTAGATCACGGTGGAATCGCCCGTGGCGAAGAGGTGGCTGAGTTCCTCGCGCAGCTCCTCGCGCAGCTTGTAGTCGAGATTGACCAGCGGCTCGTCCAGCAGCATGAGCGGCGCGTTCTTGGCCAGGGCCCGCGCCAGCGCCACGCGCTGCTGCTGGCCGCCCGACAGCTCGGAGGGATAGCGGTTCAGGAAGGGGCCGATGTGCAGCTTCTCGGCCAGCTCGCCCACCCGCTCGCCGATGCGCGGCTCGCCGCGCAGCTTGAGCGGCGATGCGATGTTCTGCGCCACCGTGAGCGATGGGTAGTTGATGAACTGCTGGTACACCATGGCCACGTTGCGCTCGCGCACCGGCACGCCGGTCACGTCTTTCCGGTTGACGAACACATTGCCGGTGGTGGGCGCGTCCAGCCCGGCCATGAGGCGCATGAGACTGGTCTTGCCCGACTGGGTGGCGCCCAGCAGCACCGTCACCGCGCCGCTTTGGGGCGCGATGCTCTGTTCGTACAACCAGGTCTGGGCGCCCACCCGCTTGGTGACGCGCTCAAGGCTGAGCTGCAAGAGAGGCCTCCCGTTCGTCGTTGTTCGGTGCGCCGTGCGAACGCATCCATTGCTCGACCTGCTCGCGCGCCGCCGGCGCCAGGTGAAGGCCCAGCTTGGAGCGCCGCCACAGAACGTCCTCGCCGGTCTGGGCCCATTCCTCGCGCTGCAGGTAGCGCAATTCGGCTTCGTACAGCCCCGGCGCCACCTGGGCGCCGAGTTCGGAGACGGACTTGGCATCGCCCAGGATGCGATCCACCCGCGCGCCGTAGGCCCGCGCCAGGCGCCGGCCGAGCACGCCGCCCAGCCAGGGATAGCGCGCGTGCAGTGCGTCCACGAAGCGCTCGAAGTCGGCGTCGGGCCGGCTGGCCTGGCCGATCCAGGACGACAGATCGCCGCCGGCCAGGAAGGCGCCATCGGTCCACGCCGGCCGGGGCTCGCCCAGCATGCGGCTCACCTCGTCGGCCGCGTCTTGCGCGAGCTTGCGGAAGGTGGTGATCTTTCCGCCCCACACCGACAAGAGCGGCGCGGCGCCGGTATTGGATTCGAGCAGGTAGTCGCGCGTGACGGCCGAGGGGTCGCCCGAGGCGTCGTCCAGCAGGGGCCGCACGCCCGAATAGGTCCACACCACGTCGGCCGGCGTCACCGGCTTGTCGAAATAACGGCTGGCCTGCACGCACAGGTAGTCGATCTCGTCCTGGCCGATGCGCGCGGCGCCGGGGTCGTCGCCCTCGATCTCGATGTCGGTGGTGCCGATCAGCGTGAAGCTGTCCTGGTAGGGAATGGCGAAGATGATCCGCTTGTCGGGGTTCTGGAAGATGTAGGCGTGGTCGTGCGTGAAGATGCGCGGCACCACGATGTGGCTGCCCTTGACCAGCCGCAGGCTCTTGGTGGCCAGCGCTTCTCCGTCGGCCGGTTGCGCCACGCCGCGCAGAAAGGATTCGGCCCACGGCCCGGCGGCGTTGACCACCGCGCGCGCCCGAAGCTCGCGGCGGCCCTCGGGCCCTTCGAGCATCACGTTCCAGCCGCTGGCATCGCGGGCCGCGCCGACGCAGCGGGTGCGCGTGAGCACCTGCGCGCCGCGTTCGCGCGCGTCCATGGCGTTGAGCACTACCAGGCGCGCATCGTCGACCCAGCCGTCCGAATACACGAAGCCGCGCTTGAATTCCTTCTTGAGCGGTTCGCCCGCCGCATGTTCGCGCAGGTCGATGCCGCGCGAAGCCGGCAGCACCTCGCGGCGCGCCAGGTGGTCATAGAGGAACAGGCCGATGCGGATCATCCAGGCCGGCCGCTGGGCCGGGTCGTGCGGCATGACGAAGCGCAGCGGCCACATGATGTGCGGCGCGCTCTTGAGCAGCACCTCGCGCTCCTGCAGCGCCTTGCGCACCAGCGAAAACTCGTAGTACTCGAGGTAGCGCAGCCCGCCGTGGATGAGCTTGGTGGACGAAGACGAGGTGTGCGAGGCCAGGTCGTCCTTCTCGCACAGCAGCACGCGAAATCCCCGGCCGGCCAGGTCGCGGGCAATGCCGCAACCGTTGATGCCGCCACCGACGATCAGCACATCGCAATCGGCACTCGAATTCGATTGCGAAGAAAAAGGAACTGCACTCACCTCGACTCCCATTCCTTTCTGTGATTTTCCTCACTGGATGCGGCAAATTGCCGTTCGCATTTTTTCATTCTGATTCCTTACGACGCGTATTTTCCTAGGGTTTACCCAAACATTGATTCGTTTTGTTTCGTTTTAAAGTTTGACCGACCCCGCTCAAGGCAGCCGCAACCACGCGTTCGCTCGAATGGCCCTGCAAAACTCCAATCCGCGCCAGATCAACCTGCTGGACACCGTACGTTCGCGCGGTTCCGTGACAGTGGAACAACTGGCCGACATGCTGGGCGTGACCCTGCAGACCGTGCGGCGCGACGTGCAGCGCCTGGCCGACGCCGGCCTGCTCGCCCGCTTTCACGGCGGGGTGCGGGTGCCCAGCTCCACGGTGGAGAACATCGGCTACCAGCAGCGCGAGACGCTGCATGCCGAGGGCAAGGCGCGCATCGCGCAGGCGGTGGCCAGCAAGGTGCCCAACGGCTGCTCGCTCATCCTGAACATCGGCACCACCACCGAGGCCGTGGCCAAGGCCCTCATGCGCCACAGCGGGCTGCGCGTGATCACCAACAACCTGAACGTGGCCAACATCCTGTCGGACAACCCGGAGTGCGAGGTGATCGTGGCCGGCGGCTCGGTGCGCCAGCGCGACCGCGCCATCGTGGGCGAGGCCACGGTGGACTTCATCCGCCAGTTCAAGGTAGACATCGCGGTCATCGGCATCTCCAGCATCGAGGCCGACGGCTCGCTGCGCGACTTCGACCTGCGCGAGGTGAAGGTGGCCCAGACCATCATTGCCCAGGCGCGCGAGGTGTGGCTGGCGGCCGACCACAGCAAGTTCAACCGGCCGGCCATGGTGCAATGCGCCGAACTCTCGCAGATCGACTGCCTGTTCACCGACGCCGATCCGCCGCAGCCCTTTCCAGAATTGCTCGAGCGCGCCCAGGTGCGCCTCGAAGTCGCCAAGGCCTGACCATGACCTACCTGCTAGCCCTGGACCAGGGCACTTCCAGCTCGCGCAGCATCGTGTTCGACGACGCCGGCCGCATCGTGGCCATCGCGCAGCGCGAACTCACGCAGATCTACCCGCAGCCCGGCTGGGTGGAGCACGACCCGATGGAGATCTGGGCCAGCCAGATCGAGACGGCGCGCGAGGCGCTGGCCAAGGCAAGGCTCTCGGCCAACGCAGACATCCGCGAGATTGGGGCAATAGGCATCACCAACCAGCGCGAGACCACCGTGCTGTGGAACCGCAAGACCGGCCGCCCGGTGCACCACGCCATCGTCTGGCAGGACCGGCGGGCCGAGCCCGTGTGCGCGCAACTGCGGCAAGAAGGCATGGAGGGCACCATCCGCGACAAGACCGGGCTGGTCATCGACGCCTATTTCTCGGCCACCAAGCTGCGCTGGCTGCTGGACAACGTGCCCGGCGTGCGGGCGCAGGCCGAAGCGGGCGAGCTGGCTTTCGGCACGGTGGACAGCTGGCTGGTCTGGCAGCTCACGGGCGGCAAGGTGCACGTCACGGACGTGAGCAACGCATCGCGCACCATGCTCTTCAACGTGCACGACAACCGCTGGGACGATGAGCTGCTGCAAGCGCTGAAGATTCCCGCATCGCTGATGCCGGCCGTGCAGCCCTCGAGCTCGCATTTCGCCGACACCGATGCCGCTCTGCTGGGCCGGTCGCTGCCGGTGGGCGGCGTGGCCGGCGACCAGCAGAGCGCGCTGTTCGGCCAGGCCTGCTTCGAGGCCGGCATGGCCAAGAACACCTATGGCACCGGGTGCTTCCTGCTGATGCATACCGGCAAGGCATTCCAGCCTTCGCACAACGGCCTGCTGGTGACCAGCGCGGCGCAGATCGACGCCACGCCGCAGTACGCCATGGAGGGCAGCGTGTTCGTGGGCGGCGCGGTGGTGCAGTGGCTGCGCGACGGGCTGCAGGCCATCAAGGGCAGCGCGCAGGTGCAGGCGCTGGCCGAGAGCGTGCCCGATGCCGGCGGCGTGATGATGGTCCCCGCCTTCACCGGCCTGGGCGCACCGTACTGGAAGGCCGATGCGCGCGGCACCATCACGGGCCTCACGCGCGGCACCAACCTCGGCCACATCGCCCGTGCCGCGCTGGAAAGCATCGCCTACCAGAGCGCCGCCCTGCTGCAGGCCATGAGCCGCGACGCGGTGGCTGCCGGCGGCATGCCGGTGGCCGAGCTGCGGGTGGACGGCGGCGCCAGCGTGAATGACCTGCTGATGCAATTCCAGGCCGACCTGCTGGGCATTCCTGTGGTGCGGCCGCAGGTCACCGAAACCACGGCGCTGGGCGCCGCCTACCTGGCGGGCCTGTACAGCGGCGTGTACGGCGACGTCTCGCAGCTGTCGAGCCAGTGGAAGGTGGAGCGGCGCTTCCTGCCGACCTGGAGCGCCGCGCAATCTCGGGAGGCGATGGCGCGCTGGGAGCATGCGGTGCGCCAGGCCACGGCGGGTTGAGTCGGGCCTGCGTCTACAACCAGATCGGCAAATTGCTCGATAGCAGATGGACGACTTGATCGGCGCCCACGAGAGAATCCAGCGGATTCTCGGCAGCCATACCGAGCCGCTGGAGTCTGTTCAGCTGGTGGAAACCTATAGGCGCTTCTGGAAACCGGCGACCGTGAGGGTCATGCTGCTCGCGGAATCGCATGTGTATACGAGCGAAGACGACCGCAAAATCGCGATCCCGCACATCCCGGACCTTCCAGGCTATCCGACGCAATATGCGAAGTTCGTGTATTGCCTTGGCTACGGCGAACGAACGCTGACCAACAGCGCCTCGCACCCGAGGCGTGACGGGACACCCCAGTTCTGGAAAATCTTCTTCAGCTGCAACAATCCCATTTCGCGTGCAGAGGACTTCAATCCGATTCTGGGACAAACCTCCACCGAGCAGCGACTGCTCAACAAGATCAAGCTTCTGCAAGCCTTGAAGGCAAAAGGGATCTGGCTCGTTGACACGAGCATCGTCGCTCTCTACAGGGACGGCAACAAGATGCCCAACATGAACGCGGCGCTGCTGGAGTCATGGCACGCCTATACGCAAGATGTCGTCATGTCTTCAAACCCCGAGCATGTGATCTGCATCGGCAAGGGCGTTGCCAGCGTTGTCGAAGGCGATCTCAAGCGGCATTTTCCCGGCAGGTATTCCGTGGTTGCCCAGCCCAATGCTTTTCTTTCTTCCGAAGAACATATGGCGAACTATCGGACGTACAGCAGCATCTGCTCACTTGTTACCTACCACGGGCGCGGCGGACTGGCGTCGGGCTTGAATTCACTGAGCAACAAGGCATTGCTGGACGCCGCCGACCGTGATTGATGCGTAGCTTGAAATTCCACTGATTTCAGGCCTTGCGGCCGCCCTGGCACTCAGCGCATCAACGCCCGCCAGACCAGTTCCACGCCCGTGGCCCACAGGTCGCCCGTAAGGTCCAGCCCCTCCAGGCGCTCCTTCTGCTCCTCGCGCCGCGCCTGCGAACGGCCGCGTTCGATGGCCACCAGCGCATCGGCCAGGTCGGCGCCGCGCGTGGCGGGGTCGGCCGGCCGGGCCGCCTGCGCATGGCGCTGCAGCGCCTTCTCCACCGCGGCTGGGTCCAGCAAGGAGAACGCGGCGCGGCAATGCGGGCAGGCATGCTCGCGGCGGATGTCCACCGGGGCGCCGCAGCCCGTGCAGAAGATGGCGTCCACCCGGCGGGCCAGGTCTTCGATCTCGGGTTTGGTGAGCTGCCGCACGAAGCCCTTCTCGACCATGAAGGACGAGAAAGTCGCAAAGCGCCCGTGCCCCTGCGCGCATCGGTAGGTGACGTAGCGGCCGCTCTTGACCACGTCGAAGCCGTGTGAAAGCGCTTCGCGGCAGCGCGGACAGCGCAGCAGGCTGCTCACCGGCTGGTGGGCGTCGCCGCGATGCGCGTGCAGCAGCTGGAACAGCGCGATCACCGCCTCGGGCGCGAGCTGGGTGTTTTCGTGCGGGTCGAACCACAGCCCCTGGCAGGCGAAGCAGATGTCCAGGTCGACCGAGGCACCGGCGCGTGTCGCGAATCGGTGCATCTCCATGGACTGGAGGCAGGAGGGGCAGTTGGTCGCCACGAAGTGGTCAGCCCAGCACCGACTCGAGATCCACCTCTTCGCTCTCGCTGTTGAGATCCAGGCTGTCCTCGATGTGCTGCAGATGCCGAAGCATCAGCTTGCGCGCCTGCTCCACGTCGCCGGCGCGGATGGCATCGACGATGGCGCTGTGCTCGTCCACCCGGCAGCTGCTGGCGGTGGGCGCGTCGTACAGCGAGATGGTCAGGCAGGTGAGCGTGGACAGTTCCTTCATGGAGCGCGCCAGCAGGGAATTGCCGCCCAGTTCGGCCAGCAGCGTGTGGAACTCGCCCGACAGGCGCACCACCGCATGCTTGTCGTTGGTGCGGCGCGCCTCTTCCTCGCGGCCCAGGTGCTCCTGCAGGCGGCGCAGCTTCTCGTCGTCGAAGCTCTGCGTGAGGCGCTCGAGCACGCCGGGTTCGATCAGGCGCCGGGCCTCGAACACTTCGCGGGCCTGCTCCACCGTGGGCTTGGCCACGAAGGCGCCGCGCTGAGGCACCAGCTCGACCACCTGTTCGTGCGACAGGCGGGCCAGCACTTCGCGGATGCGCGGGCGGTTGGTGCCGTAGATGGCGGCCAGCCGGTCCTCTCCGAGCTTGGTGCCGGGCACCAGCCGGTGCTCCAGGATCGCATTGGAAATGTTCTCGACGATTTCGTCGACGCTGAGTTCACGCTTGGGCGAAACCGCTTTCTGCTTGGCGCTGGACTTGGTGTTGGATGCCATGGCGTGATCTTATCGGGCCGCCCGGCACCACGCTGGTGCCAGGGCGCCCTGTTCCGCTCAACGGCCTGCGTCGCGGGCCAGCAGGCGCTCGATGCCGGCCGGCAGGCCGCGGTTTTCCTTGACCGGCGGGCGGGCAAAGCTGCCCTGGCGCGCGGGCGACGGATTGAGCGAGGCCAGCGTCTGCGCATGGCAGACCGCGCTGGAAACGCCGTCCACCACCGGCACCGGGATCTGGTCCTTGATGGAGCGCGCCAGCCCGGCCAGCGGTGCGCCGGCGATGATGATCACGTCGGCGCCGTCTTCGTCGATGGCGGTCTGGCACAGCGCGCGCAGCGTCTCGCCATGGTCTTCCTGCACCGCGCCGATGCTGCGCAGGGGCGTGTCCAGGCAGCGGATGCTGGCCAGGCGGCCTTCCAGACCGTTGGCCTGCACCACTTCGCGGTACCAGGCGGTGATGCGGCGCGAGATGGCGACGATGGAAAAGCGCTTGCCCAGCAGGCAGGCGCTCATCAGCGCGGCCTCGGTCAGGCCCACCACCGGAATGTCCAGCGCCTCGCGCAGGCCGTCGATGCCCGGGTCGCCGAAGGCGGCCACCACCATGGCATCGAAGTTGTGCGCATGCTCGCCGGCCACCTGGGCGGTCGCGTAGGCGCCGATGAGCGACTCGAAGCGCGTCTCGATGTAGGCCACGCCGAAAGGCGCGGTCATCACCGTCACCTCGGTGCCCGGCGCGGCTGCGCGGCGCGCCTCGGCCTCGATCAGGTCGCTCACGCTCTGCGAGATGTTGGGGTTGATCAGCAGCAGCTTCATCTTGCTCTCACTCCTTGGGTACTACCCATTGATTGCTCTGGGTCACTTCTTGGGCAGCAGGGTCGGGCGGCCACGGCGCAGGAACTCGCCGCGACCGGCGCGCGGATGGAACTCGCCGTCCCACACCACTTCGCCATGCGACAGCGTGTAGGCCGGCCAGGCCTGCACCTCGATGCCTTCGTACGGCGTGTAGTCCACGGCGTGGTGCAGGTCGGCATTGCGGATGGTGCGCTTGCCCTCCTGCCAGATCACCAGGTCGGCATCGGCGCCCACGGCGATGGTGCCCTTGCGCGGATGCAGGCCGTTGGCCTTGGCCGGGTTGGTGGAGGTCAGCTCGACAAACTTGTTGAGCGTGATGCGGCCTTGCAGCACGCCGTGCGTGTACAGCAGCGGCAGGCGCGTCTCCAGCCCCGGGATGCCGTTGGGGATGTGGCGGAAGTCCACCTCTTCGCCGCCGGGCTTCTTGCCTTCGGGCGCGTCGTACTTGAAGGGCGCGTGGTCGGAGCTGAACACGGTGAACAGGCCGTCGGCCAGGCCGTTCCAGATCACTTCCTGGTTGGCCTTGTTGCGCGGCGGCGGGCTGCACACGCATTTGGCGCCGTGGTAGTCGTCGTCGATGCCCAGGTCTTCGGCCGTGAGGAACAGGTACTGCGGGCAGGTCTCGGCGAACACGTTCAGGCCGTGCGCGCGCGCCCAGCGGATCTGCTCGACCGCCTCGCGGCCCGAGACGTGCACGATGAGGATGGGCACGTCCACCAGTTCGGCCAGCGAGATGGCGCGGTGCGCTGCCTCGCGCTCGACCAGCATGGGGCGCGAGTGCGCATGGAAGCGCGGCGCGGTGCGGCCGGCGGCTTCCAGGCGCTTGGTGAGCCACTCGATGCAGTCCGAGTTCTCGGCATGGATCATGGCCATGGCGTCGTGGCGCCGCGCAACTTCCAGCACGTCCAGGATCTGGCCGTCGTCGAGCTTGAGGTCGTCGTAGGTCATGTAGATCTTGAACGAGGTGTAGCCCTCGCTGATGAGCGCGGGCAGCTCCTCGGCCAGCACCTTCGGCGTGGGGTCGCTCACGATCAGGTGGAAGGCGTGGTCCACGTGGGCCTTGCCTTCGGCGCGGCGGTGGTAGTCCTCCACCGCGGCGCGCAGCGACTGGCCCTTTTCCTGCGCGGCAAAGGGAATCACCGTGGTGGTGCCGCCGCAGGCGGCGCTGCGCGTGCCGGTGTCGAAGTCGTCGGCCATGCGCACGGGCGGCGCCATGGGCTGGTCGAGGTGGCAGTGGGCGTCCACGCCGCCGGGCGTGACCACGCGGCCGGCGGCGTCGATCTCGCGCGCACCGGCCGGCAGGCCCAGGCCCAGTTGGACGATGCGTCCGCCCTTGATGCCGATGTCGGCTTCGAAGGTGTCGCTGGCGGTGGCCACGCGCGCATTGCGCACGACCAGGTCGAATTGATGGTTCGTCATTTCGAGGAAGAAGGAATTTAGAGTTTTGGGGTATCGGTGGGGTCGGCCGGCGCGCCGGACTTGCCCTGGTGCTGGCCCGCCACGCGCAGCTCTTGCGCGAGCGCCCTGCTGCGCGCCACGCTGGGAGCGGCATGCGCCTTGTTGTCGAGCGCGGGCAGCACGTAATCCTGCACCATCCGGCGGATGGCCAGCACGTTCTTGGATTCGCGCAGGCCGCCCTCGATGGGCAGCATGCTGGTCATCACCACCACCGCGTTGCGCTCGGGCAGCGCCACGATGAACTGGCCCTTGAAGCCCATGGCATGGGTTTCGGGTTCGGTGGCGACGATGTCGTTGATCCACCAGTACATGCCGTACCAGGGCGCGGACGAAGGCGCCGTCATGGTGCGCGCCCAGGCCTGCGAGACCAGTTGGCTACCGTTCCAGCGGCCGCCGTGCAGCACCAGCATGCCCAATTTGGCCATGTCCACGGCGCGCAGGCGCAGGCCCCAGCCGGAAGACACCAGGCCACGCTCGTCGGCGCGCTCCCAGGCGTAATGGGTCATGCCCATGGGCTCGAAGAAGTGCGACTTGGCGTAGTCCTGCAGCGGCATGCCGGCATCGGCGCCCAGGGTGGCGCTGGCCAGGATGGGGTTGACGTCGGTGTAGTCGAACGCGGTGCCGGGCGTCACCTTGGGGGTGGTCTCGGCAGCGAGCTTGAGGCGGTCGGGCGCACCGTAGTAGATCGGATCGTCGGTGGGCTTGAAGTTGTAGACCAGGCCGGTGGACATCGACATCACGTGCCGCAGCTCGATGGCCTGCTTGTCGGCCAGCGCGTCCTTCAGGTCGGGCCGCGCCTTGGCGAGGATGGGCGCCACCTTCTCGTCCAGCCGGCTCTTGCCCTCGTCGATCAGCGCGCCGGCGGCCAGCGCCGTCACGTTCTTGGTGATCGAGTACAGCTCGTAGTTGTGGTTGCGCGTGAGGCCCTTGGCGTAGCGCTCGTAGATCAGCTGGCCGTCCTTGACGACCAGGAAGCTGCGCACGTCGAGGTTCTCCTTGCGGATCATCTGCGACAGCTGCACCAGCGGCGCCGAGTCGACGCCCACGCTCTCGGGCGAGGCGGTGGGCAGGTCGGTGGCCTGCGCGAGCATGGGCGCGGCGGCTGCCGCCGACAGGCACAGCACGCGCGAAAGGGCAATGGTGTTCATGGCTCGTTTTCTCCAGGACGTGTCAATGGATGCCCGCCGCTTCAGCGCTCGGGCCCGTCGTTGAAGGCCAGGTCGGTGCCCGGCACGCCGCGGCTTTGCGCGGCCAGTGCAAGTTCGCTCGAAAGCGCCTGCTGCGCAGCCTGGCTCGGCTGCGGACGCGGCAGCGTCTGCATGGACGGCAGGATGTAGTCGTTGACCATGCGCCGGTACATGTTCAGGTAGGTGCCGGTGCGCAGCCCGCCGTCGGTGGGCAGGATCGCCGTCATCACGACCACGGCATGCTCCTTGGGCAGCACGGTGATGAACTGGCCCTTGAAGCCCATCGCGCCGAATTCGGGCTCGGACTCGACGATGTGGTTGATCCACGTGTAGTAGCCGTAGTCCTGCGCGGTGGCCCCGGGCTGCGGCGCCGACATGCGGCGCACCCACGCGGCCGGCACCACCTGCTGGCCCTGCCAGCGCCCGTCGTCGAGCATCAGCTGGCCCAGCTTGGCCATGTCGACCGCGCGCAGGCGCAGGCCCCAGCCGCCGGAGACGGTGCCGGTCTTGTCGGCGCCGGTCCACTTGTAGTTGCGCATGCCCAGCGGCTTGAACAGGTGCTGCTCGGCATAGGCGTCTTCACGCTGGCCCGAGGCGACGGCGATGGAGGCCCCCACCAGCACCGGGTTGGCATCGGTGTATTCGAAGCGCGTGGCCGGCGGAATGCGCGGCGTGGTGGAGAGCGCCACCTGCAGGCGGTTGGGCGCCTGGAAGTACAGCGGGTCGGAGCCTTCGACCTGCTTGTAGAGCAAGCCGCTGGACATGGCCATGAGGTTGCCCAGGCTGATGTTCTGCTTGTCGGCCAGCTGGGCCTTGAACTCCGGGTGGGCCTTGCCGATCCAGGCGGCGGCCTTGTCGGCGGCGGAGATCTTGCCCTCGCCCTCGAGCACGCCGAAGGTCAGCGCCGTGATGGTCTTGGTGACCGAGTACAGCTCGTAGTTGTGGTCGCGCGTCAGGCCGTTGCTGTAGCGCTCGAAGATCAGCTTGCCGTCCTTGACGACCAGCAGGCTGCGAACGTCGAGCTTGTCCTTGCGGATCCACTCGGACATTCGCACCAGCGGTGCCGAGTCGACGCCCAGGCTTTCGGGCGAGGCCGAGGGAAAGTCGTTGCCCGCCTGGGCGGCGACAGGTGCCGGGGCCACCGGGGCCGCCGCAGCGGCAGGTCCGGCAGGTGCAGCATTCGCACTGCCCTGGCCGCCCGGTGCGCCGGAAGACGCCGCGCAGGCTGCCAGGATCGAAGCCAGGGCCGCGGCGCAGGCCACGGCAAGAGGACGGCGGACAGGTGCTTTCATCGCGCTCTCCGTTGAACGGCGTTCGTTGCGTTGGCGATCAGACCGGCAGCTTCTTGCTGTAGTCGATCAGGAACGTCGAGCAGATGAACAGGCCGGCACCGGCGGCGGCGAAGAACATCAGCGCCAGGTCGTACGAGCCGGTGGCCTGCACGATGATGCCCACCAGGATCGGCACGCCGATGCCGGCGCAGTTGCCGCCCAGGTTCATGGTGCCGCCCAGGAAGCCCACGCGGTTGCGGGTACCCAGCAGCGAAGGCACCACCCAGAACAGGCCGCACCAGCGCAGGAAGAACAGCGTGACCGACAGCAGCGCCACGACGGTGACCGGGTCCTTGAAGCGGGCCACGTTGTAGATGGCGACGGTGGCAACGATCGAGGCGATGGCGAACAGCGTGCGCAGCACCTTGGCTTGCGAAGCGCCGGAAGCGCGCCACTTGTCGGCGATCCAGCCGCCCACCATTTCACCGACGAAGCCCGAGAAGAACATGATGAACACGGCGCCGCCCATCTGCTTGATGTCCAGGCCGTGGACCTTCGACAGGTAGGTGGGCATCCAGGTCAGCAGGCCGTAGAACAGCGCGTTGAAGCACATCCAGCCGAAGAACATGCCCCAGACCGAACGGTACTTGAAGAAGTCCAGCACCTTGCCGCTGGCGTTGGCCGGCTCGGCGGCCAGGTCGGCAGCGTGGGCGGCTTCGATGTAGGCGGCTTCGGCCTCGTTCACGCGAGGATGCTGGCGCGGATGGTTGCGGATGTACCAGTAGGCGAAGAAGCCCGCGATCATGGTGCCCACGCCGGCCACCACGAAGGAGGTGCGCCAGGATTCGAAGTGCGAGATCAGGCCCGCGATGATCAGCGCGCCCAGCGCCGCACCCAGGGGCGCGCCGCCGTCCAGCAGCGTGGCGCCGCGGCCGCGTTCGTTCTGCGTCATCCAGATGGCGTTGAGCTTGCCGCCGGCCGGGTAGATGGGCGCCTCGGCGGCGCCCAGGCCCAGTCGCGTGACCAGCAGCGACACCCAGCCGGTGCACGCGGCGGCAATCGCCTGGAAGAAGCCCCAGCCGATGGTGGCGCCGACGATCACGCCGCGCGGGCCGAATCGGTCGGCCAGCATGCCGCCGGGGATCTGCATGAAAGCGTAGGTCCAGAAGAAGGAAGACAGCAGCAGGCCCTGGATGGCCGGGCCGATGTCGAATTCCTTGGCGATCAGCGGCATGGCCACCGAGAGCGAGGCGCGGTCGATGTAGTTGATGGAGATGAGCATCAACATCATCAGGAAGATCTTCCAGCGCACCTTGGTGGGTGCGGCGGCCTGATCCGTGGCCGCGCTTGCAGCCGTCATCCGAGCTTCCATGGTTTGACTCCAGGCAAAAAAAGCAGCGCCGTTTCCTTGGCGCCGCGGGGTTGTGTGGTGATAACTGGGCCCTGCCTGCAGCCGGATGCGACCACGAGCAGCTTGGCTCAGGCCGGATTTTGATTGTTTACACCGTTGTTAACATCATGGATAACACCTATGTCTCCATCACATTTGGAAACTCGCCATTCAGCAGGTGTTCATGCTTGCATTTGGCCTTCACTCCCTCAGAGAAGTACTGTTTACAGTTATGTTGACATTGATGTAAAAACAAGCCCGGCAATCCCACCCACACCCCTGACCCAAGGAGATCCTCGATGACCCGACCCCTGCGCCTGGGCGTTCTCACGCCCTCTTCCAACACCGCGCTGGAACCCCTGACCTCGGCCCTGGCCGCCGAAGTGCCCGGCTGCAGCGCCCATTTCTCGCGCTTCACGGTCACCGAGATCTCGCTGTCGGAGCAGGCGCTGGGCCAGTTCGACGACAGCAAGATCCTGGCCGCGGCCGAGCTGCTGGCCGACGCCAAGGTGGACGTGATCGGCTGGAGCGGCACCGCCGCCGGCTGGCGCGGCTTCGACAACGACCTGCGGCTGTGCGAGCGCATCACCGAGCGCACCGGCATCAAGGCGACCACCGCCATCCTGGCGCTCAACGAGCTGATCGAGCGCATGGGCATCAAGCGCCTGGCACTGGTCTCGCCCTACACCGGCGACGTGCAGGAGCGCATCGTGGCCAACTACGAGGCCATCGGCGTGAAGGTGGTGGCCGAGCGGCACCTGGACATCACGGTCAACCACGACTTCGCGCTGGTCGAGCCGGATCGGCTGTACGAGCTGATGGGCGAAGTGGCCCGCGAGGGCGATCCGCAGGGCGTGGTGACCTACTGCACCAACCTGCGCGCAGCGCCGCTGGCGAAGCGGGCCGAGGCCGAATTCGGCTTCACGCTGCTGGATACCGTGAGCACGACCGTATGGGGCATGCTGCGTTCGCTGGGCGTGAGCACACAGGGCATCCAGGGCTGGGGCCGCCTGTTCGAGCGCGATTGAGCAACGACGGGCATGGCGTCGCCGCCATGCCCTGCGCCGCTAGTGGGTCGGCACGAGAAAGTCCCGGCTGATCCGCATCCCCAGCTCGTTCACCCGATCGAGGAACTGCGTCAGGTACGCGTGCAGCCCCGTGGCCAGGATCTCTTCCACCTGCCCGTACTGCAACTCCGCCAGCAGCTTGCCCGCGCGCCGCTCGGTCTCCGCGCTTTGCTGGTTGTGCACCTTGCCCAGGTTCATCACCACCTCGTGCATGCAGGCATGCAGCGAACGCGGCATGTCGGCGCGCAGGATGAGCAGCTCGGCCACGCGCTCGGGCCGGATCACGTCGCGGTACACCTTGCGATAGACCTCGAAGGCCGAGACGGAGCGCAAGATGGCGCTCCAGTGGTAGAAGTCGTACTCCTGGTCTTCCTCGGTGGCGGCGCCGAAGAACTCGGTGTTGAGCGCATGGAACTTCACGTCCACCAGCCGCGCCGTGTTGTCGGCCCGCTCCAGGAAGGTGCCCAGCCGCGCGAAGTGGAAGGCATCGTCCTGCAGCATGGTGCCCAGCACCACGCCGCGCGAGAGATGCGAGCGGAACTTCACCCACTCGAAGAACGCACCCGGGTCGCGCTCGAACTCGCCGCCGCGCAGCATGCGGTTCACGTCGAGCCAGGTGGTGTTCATCGTCTCCCACGACTCGGTGGTGAGCGCGCCGCGCACCGCCCGCGCGTTCTCGCGGGCCGCGCGCAGGCACGACAGGATGGACGACGGGTTGCTCTCGTCCTTGACCATGAATTCCATGGTTGCCTCGGGCGTGATCTGCCCGTGCTTGGTCAGGAAGGCGGGCATCAGCTCGCTGATGGACAGCAGGCCCTGCCAGCCGTACTTGGCCACTTCGGCCGACTGCGGCAACAGCGAGGTCTGGTAGTTCACGTCCAGCAGGCGGGCGGTGTTCTCGGCGCGCTCGGTGTAGCGGGCCATCCAGTAGAGGTGGTCGGCGGTTCGCGACAGCATTGTTCTTGTCTCCGTGCGTTCTAGTTGCTCGATTGCGCTTGCGACTGCGACTGCGACTGTGATTGCGACTGCGTTTGCGACTGGCCGGATCGCCCGTTGCGCTCGCCCTCGAGAATCCAGGTGTCCTTGGTGCCGCCGCCCTGCGACGAGTTGACCACCAGCGACCCTTCCTTGAGCGCCACCCGCGTGAGGCCCCCGGGCACCATCTGCACCTCCTTGGCCGACAGCACGAAGGGCCGCAGGTCGATGTGGCGCGGCGCGATGCCGGCATCCACGAAGGTGGGCGATGTCGACAGGCTCAGCGTGGGCTGGGCGATGTAGCCGTCGGGCTTGGCCCGCAGCGCCGCGCGGAATTCCTCGATCTCGGCCTGCGTGGCTGCCGGGCCGATGAGCATGCCGTAGCCTCCGGCCCCGTGCACTTCCTTGACCACCAGGTCCTTCAGGTTGGCCAGGGTGTAGTCCAGGTCGTCCTTGTTGCGGCACATGTAGGTGGGCACGTTCTTCAGGATGGGCTTCTCGCCCAGGTAGAACTCGACCATCTTGGGCACGTAGGGGTAGATCGACTTGTCGTCGGCCACGCCGGTGCCCACGCCGTTGCAGATGACGACGTTGCCGGCGCGGTAGGCCCGCATGAGGCCGGCGCAGCCCAGGGTGGAGTCGGGCCGGAACACCTCGGGGTCGAGGAAGTCGTCGTCCACCCGGCGGTAGATGACGTCGATGCGCATCGGCCCCTGGGTGGTGCGCATGTAGACGAAGTCGTCTTTCACGAACAGGTCCTGGCCTTCCACCAGTTCCACGCCCATCTGCTGCGCGAGGAATGCGTGCTCGAAGTAGGCGCTGTTGTACATGCCGGGCGTGAGCACCACCACCGTGGGCTCGGCCGTGGCCGGCGGGGCGCTGGCGCGCAGCGTTTCCAGCAGCAGGTCGGGGTAGTGCGCCACCGGCGCCACGCGGTTCTGGCTGAACAGTTCGGGAAACAGCCGCATCATCATCTTGCGGTTTTCCAGCATGTAGCTCACCCCGCTGGGCACGCGCAGGTTGTCTTCGAGCACGTAGTACTCGCCGTTGCCGCTCGAATCGGGGGCGCGCACGATGTCGATGCCCGAGATGTTGGAGTACACGTCGTTGGGCACGTTCACGCCCATCATCTCGGGGCGGAACTGCGCGTTGTTGCGGATCTGCTCGGCCGGGATGATGCCGGCCTTGATGATCTCCTGGTCGTGATACACGTCGTGGATGAAGCGGTTGAGCGCGTTCACCCGCTGCGCCAGGCCTTTTTCCATGCTCGACCACTCGTGCGCCGGGATGATCCGCGGCAACAGGTCGAAGGGAATCAGGCGCTCGGTGCCCGAGCCGTCTTCATCCTTGGCGCCGTACACCGCAAAGGTGATGCCCACGCGCCTGAAGATCAGCTCGGCCTCTTCGCGCCGCCGTCGCATCAACTCGCCGGGCTGTCTGCCCAGCCATTGGTCGTAACGCTGATAGTGCTTGCGTACCGCTGCGCCCGGATAGGGCAGCTGCTCGTACATCTCGTCGAATTTGTGCATAGGTACGACCCGTCTCTCCTGCTGGATGCTGTAGCAATTTCGAGGCCAACGCTTGCGCCTCTCCCTGGTCAGCGCGGCCGGTGCCCGGTCGATTCTGGTGTCTGCACTTCGTGGGCCCAGTAGCGCCGCGACGACTCGCGCTCGCATTGCCACTGGTCCGGCTCGCTGCTTTGCCATCGTAAGCCACCGCACGAGGGCGTGTCAGCCACCGCGACGCCGCGGGCCCGGTAGCGCGCCATCACATCGGCCGCCGGATGGCCGAAGCGGTTGCGGTAGCCGGCCTGCACCACGGCCAGGCGTGGGGCCACCGCATCGAGCAAGGCGGCGCTCGACGAGGTCTTGCTGCCGTGGTGCGGCACGAGCAGCAGGTCGGCCTGCAATCCGGCCGCGCCCAGGGCGGCCGCCAGCGCGCCTTCCTGCTCGCGCTCGATGTCGCCCACCAGCAGCGCACTGCCCCGGTCGCCCCGGATGCGCAGCACGCACGACAAGGCATTGGACTTGACGCCGGCGACTCCTTCCGCGCCTTCCTGGGGATGCAAGACCTCGAAGCTGACCCCGTCCCATTCCCACCGCTGCCCGGCGTGGCAGCGCCGCGCCGGCCTCGCCTGCAGCAGCGGATGGCTGCTTTCGATGGAGCCCATCAAGGCGGCCTGCGGCTGCATCGACAGCACGGCGGCGGCGCCGCCGGTGTGGTCGCTGTCGCGGTGGCTGAGCACGAGCAGGTCCAGCCGCTCGCCCAGCGCGCGCAGCAGCGGCACCAGCACGCGCTGGCCGGCGTCGCTGTCGCCGCCAAGGCGCGGGCCGGCGTCGTACAGCAGGCTGTGGCCGGCCGTACGCACCAGCACAGCGCCGCCCTGCCCCACGTCGGCCGCAAGCAGCTCGAATGCGCCGCCCACAGGCCGCGGCGGCTGCCAGAGCAGCGCCGGCAGCAGCAGCGGCGGGCCGAGCAGCCGCATCTGCCAGGGCAGGCGCATGGCCAGCAGCAACCCGCCCAGCACGCCGCCGGCCGCGGCCCACCACGGCGGAGCCGGCCAGGACAAGGTGGCCCAGGGCCAGTTGGCGAACGCCTGCAGAAGCCGCAACAGGATCTGCGTCGCCCACGCGGCGGCAGCCCACAAGGGTGAAATCAGGACACCAAGGAGCGACAAGGGCATCAGAACCAGGGTCACCCACGGGATGGCCAGCACATTGGCCAGCAGGCCGACCAGCGATACCTGCTGGAAGAGCAGGAGGCCAAGGGGCGTGAGCGCCAGCGTGAGCACCACCTGCTCGCGCAGCATGCGCCATGCCGCGGCCAGCGGCCCGCGGCTGCGCCCGGCAGCACCGGCATCTGCGGCGAACAGCACGCCCACGGCCACGAAGCTGAGCCAGAAGCCGGCCTGCGTCAGCGCCCAGGGGTCGAGCAGGAGCACGGCCGCGCAGGCGCACAGCCAGACCATCGGCCAGGGCCACCCCAGGCCCAGGATGCGCAGCAGCGCCACCACCCCCAGCATGCACACGGTGCGCTGCGACGGCACGCCCCAGCCACTGAAAAGCGCATAGGCGCCGGCCAGCAGCACCCCGCCGGCCAGCCCGGCATGCGGGGCCGGCCAGAGGAACATGAAGCGGGCGCTGCGCCGCCAGGCCAGCGAGACCAGCCGCGCGGCGAGCCAGGCAAACAAAGTGACGTGCAAACCCGAGATGCTCATCAGGTGCGCCACGCCGGTGGCGCGGAACACGTCCCAGTCGGTGCGCTTCGTACTGACCAAACAGGTTTTTCCCTAGAACAAATGGTTCTCCTCAAGCGGAACACCAGAGAAAGTTCTTCCCTGAAGCGAAAGATGGGCGACTAGCCGCCGGCTTCGAAGGCGCTACACCAATCCAATCCTCGACGAACTCTCCCGCCGGCGGAGGTCAACAGGCCCGGGATACGCGTGAGGTGCGCCACTCCGGTAGCACCGTCACCCGCTTGCGGCGGCACATTGGTCGTCTATAAAGGTGTCTCGCGCTCTCCTATATTGTCTTGAGCCAAGTGCCACCTCAGAAATTGTCTTGAGGTGCCCCCCTTACTCGCACGGGCGTGTCTAGATGGCTGAACGCTCTCCGAACTCCTACCTGAACAGGCGGTACTCAACCTTGCCTTGGTGTCGCCGAATACTTGGAGCCGGTGTCTCGCCAGAATCGCCTTTGTTGAGCTAAGTGCCGAATGACCGCTTGTTTCATCAGCACGAGTTGCCTTCGACGTGGGTGAATGCAGCTCCCTCTTGGGCGGCGACTGGTCGGTGCCACGACAATTGGCGAGGGTCAGCTCGCCCACATCACCGCTTGGGCCGCGGAGAGGTAGCCAGGAACCTGCAGCAAGTCGAACGACCATTGCCACGCCGCGACCCTAACGGCAGAAACAGGCCGTATACGAAGCCCCCCCTTGCACGTGCGCAGACTCTGGGTGAGTTTCATGCCCCCTGCAGCAGCGAGCGCGCACAGGTGCACCTTCAACTAAGTTCCCAGGACTTCTGTATCGACTATTTTTTCGGTCACGCCCCATCGACGGACTCACCTCCGCTCGCGCCATTGTCCGAGGTCGACGTGGGATGCCATGAGCTCGCACTCACGGCTTTGCGCTACTCAACCCAAACTCGCGAGCGATTCGCGGTACTTGGAGGTCAACGACTGGGCATCTGCCACGCTGGCGCCGACGCGCCGCAGCACTCCGTCCTCAAGCCCGTACACGAGGCCATGAACTTCGATTCGCTGACCCCTATACCAAGCGCGGCGAAGAATAGTCGTTCTACACACATTGGAAACCTGCTCAACAACATTGAGTTCGACAAGCAGACGCGCCCGAAGATCTTCGTCGAGTCCCGACAGTCGCGTCTCATGCCTCTGGGAGACATCCTCGATGTGCCGCAGCCAGTTGTCTGCAAGCCCCGCTGAACGTCGATCAGCCACGGCGCGTACCCCGCCGCAGCCGTAGTGCCCCACAACCAGAATCTGCTCGACCTTCAATATCTCGACGGCATACTGCACTACGGATAGGCAGTTCATGTCCGAGTGCACCACCAAATTGGCGATGTTTCGATGGACGAAGACCTCGCCCGGCTCAAGGCCAACTATCTCGTTTGCTGGGACCCGGCTATCCGAACAGCCGATCCACAAGTACTT
>JAFECZ010000299.1 GCA_018241905.1 Pseudomonadota bacterium | reverse complement strand
CCTCGATCAGTTCGCCACGGGCCTGCGCAACAACCCGAATGCCGAGGTTCGAATCATCGGCCACACCGACAACACCGGCAGCGACACCATCAACAACCCGCTGTCGATCCAGCGCGCCGCCGCCACGCGCGACTACCTGATCAGCCGGGGCGTGCGTTCCAGCGCCTTCAACATCGACGGCATGGGTTCGCGCCAGCCGGTGGCCGACAACAACTCGCCGGCCGGACGCGCGCAGAACCGCCGCGTGGAAATCTTCGTGGGCGAGCGCGCGCCGCAAGGCTGAAGCCCGGCCCCTCGCGCAACCACCACGGCCGCCTGGCGTTGTCAGGCGGCCTTTTTTTTCTTGCCGCCTAGGCCGACCAGTTTCCGCGCAGGAGATTGGCCAGCTCCACGGCGGACTTCACGTCCATCTTCTCGAACACGCGGGCGCGGTGCACTTCCACCGTGCGCACGCTGATCGAGAGCTGGTCGGCAATGAGCTTGTTGGGCAGGCCCTCGACGATGCGCTGCATCACCAGGCGCTCGCGGTCGGTGAGCTCGGCCACGCGGGCGGCAATGCCGGCACGCTCGCGCTGGGCCTCGATGGCGCGCACCGACGCGCCCAGCGCATGCTCGATGCGGTCGACCAGCGCGTTGTCGGAGAAGGGCTTCTCGCAGAAGTCGAATGCACCGCGCTTGACCAGGTCCACCGCCGTGGGCACGTCCGCATGGCCGGTGAGAAAGATCACCGGCATGGCCGCCAGCCAGCCGCGCTCGGCCAGGCGCTCGTACAGCACCAGGCCGCTGGTGCCGGGCATGCGCACGTCCAGCAGCAGGCAGCGCGGCTGGGTGGGCGCGGCGGGATCGGGCTCCGCGCCCAGGCGCGCTTCGAAGTCTTCTGCGCTGGCAAAGTTCTCGCTCTGCAGCCGGCGCGAGCGCAGCAGCCAGGCCAGGGCCTCGCGCACGCTGGCGTCGTCGTCCACGATGAAGATCAGGCCATCGATCAAGGGTTGCATGGTGCTGGCTATGTTCAATTAGGTCCGTGGGCTCGCGGCCGGCAGGGTGAATCTGAAGATGGTGCCATGCGGGCGGTAGGGCTCGTAGGCGAGCACGCCGCCGTGCTGCTCCACCACCGTGCGGCACAGGCTCAGGCCCAGGCCCATGCCGTCGATGCGGGTGGTGAAGAATGGCGTGAACAGGCGCTCGGCCACCTCGGGGTCGATGCCCAGCCCCAGGTCGGCCACCGAGAACTCGACCCAGCGCCGGGCCTCCGAGCTCACGATCTTGCTGCCCGGGGCCCGCGCCGCGCGCAGGTAGAGCACGCGCTGCGTGACCTGCGGCGTATCCATCGACTGCATTCCGTTGCGCGCCAGGTTCAGCAGCACCTGCTCGACCAGGGTGCGGTCGCACTGCACCGGCGGCAGGCCGGGCTCGATGTCCAGGTCGATGCGCACGCCCAGCTTGCGCGCCTGCAGGTGCACCAGCGGCAGCACGGCCTCGAACAGCTCGTGGGCCGGGGCGCTTTCGCGGGTGCGCTCGCGCCGCCGCACGAAGTCGTGCACGCTGCGGATCACGCGCCCGGCGCGGCTGGCCTGCTCGGCGATGCGCGCCAGGGCCATCTGCAGGTCGCTGCGCGCCTGCACGTCGCGCGTCGGGTCGCTCTGGTCCCCGCCCTGGTCCAGCAGGTTGAGCGAACCGTTGGCATAGCTGGAGATCGCAGCCAGCGGCTGTGTGAGTTCGTGGCTGAGCAGCGAGGCCATCTCGCCCACCGTGGCCAGGCGCGCGCTGGCCTGCAGTCGCTCCTGCGTGGCGCGCGAGAGTTCCTCTGCGCGGCGCTGCTCGCTCATGTCGACGAAGGCGCTCATCCAGCCGGTCTGCACCTTCTCGGCGTTAATCAGGGGCGCCTCGAAGATCATGACCGGAAAGCGCTGCCCGTCCTTGCGCATGAAGATCGACTCGAAGCCCTCCGGCGGCGGCGTGTCGCCGCCGGCCAGCCGTTCGGCCTGGCGCTGCCGGTATTCGGGCGCCAGGTCGGTGGGCCAGTACGGCGCATTGGTGATGTCGCTGCCGGTCAGTTCCTCGGCCGAGAAGCCCACCATCTTGCAGAAGGCCGGGTTGACGTAGGTGATGCGCCCTTGCAGGTCGCGCGCGCGCAGGCCGGTAATGACCGAATCCTCCATCGCCTTGCGAAAGGCCAGCGAGTCGGCCAGGCCGCGCTCGGCCTTGATGCGCCGCTTGGTGTCGCGCGCCAGCAGCACCAGCACCGACACCAGCGCGATCGAGATGAAGGTGACCAGCCCGGTGAGCACGTTGGGAAAGAGATCCGGCTCGGCGCGCCAGCCGTCGATGCGCATCATCATGGCCAGGCCCGGCAGGTCCACCGGCTGCAGCGAGCTGAACACCCGCGTGCCGCTGCGCCGCTGCGCGCCCACGGCCGCCAGGCGGGTACCGTCGACTTCCACCAGCGCCACTTCCTGCCCGCGCCGCAGGCTGGGCGTGACCAGCTCGATCAGCGTGTCGCGCAGCGAATAGGCCGCCACCAGGTAGCCGCCCTTGTCGAGTTCCAGGCACATCTCGACCACCTCCAGGCCGCCGCCTTCGGACAATGGGACGAAATGGCTGGGCGCATAGGCTGCGCCGCTGACCTTGCGCGCACTGACGCAGGCCAGGGTGACGTCGGACTGCTCCACCGAGTTGCGCGAGGTGCGCTCGAAGGCCGGCGCGCGGTAGGGCGTGTCGGCCGCGGCCACCACGCGCATGGCGGCGTCGCGCCACTCCAGGCGCACCCATTCGCGATGCGCGCGCAGCATCTCCCCTGCCCGCCCTTCCCATTGCGCCAGGTTCTGCGGCCCGGCATTGAGCGCACGCAGGCTCTGCGCGTTGCGCTGCAGGCCGCCGCGCAAGTCGGCCACGGCATCGAGCGTGTCGCGGTCGAGCTGCTCCTGCACCTGCTGCACTTCGTGCCGGCCCGCCAGCCACACCACCGTGCCCACCAGCGCGAGCACCAGCGCCGCCAGCAGCACCCACAGGAACCAGCGCTGCCAGGCCGAGCGCAGGCGCGCCAGCGGCCGGGCCGCGCTCGCGGGCAGGGACAGCAGGGCCTCCAGGCCCTCGGGCGCGGGCGGGTTCATCGTCCCGGGGGAAGACTGCTCCTGCGTGCTCACGTTTCCCGCTGCTGTTGCTACAGCACCCGGTGCGACAAGGCCGGCAGCTGCGTGCGCACGCGCTCGGTCTGCGCCGAGTCGATGTCGCACAGCACCACGCCCTCGCCCACGTCCTGCTGCGCCAGCACGGTGCCCCAGGGGTCGACGATCATGGAGTGGCCCCAGGTGTTGCGTCCGTTCTCGTGCGAGCCGCCCTGCGCGGGCGCCACCACCCACGACAGGTTCTCGATGGCGCGGGCGCGCAGCAGCACCTCCCAGTGGGCCGAGCCCGTGGTGCGGGTGAAGGCGCTGGGCACCAGCAGCAGTTCGGCGCCATGGCGCGCCAGCGCGCGGTACAGCTCCGGGAAACGCAGGTCGTAGCAAACGCTCAGTCCGACGCACCAGGTGTGGCCGTCGCGCGAAGGCAGGTCGAACACCACCGGATGCGCGCCCGGCGTGATGACGCGCCGCTCGTCGTAGCGCTCCACGCCGTTGTCGAAATAGAAGAGGTGGATCTTGTCGTAGCGTGCCACGCACTGGCCTTCGGGCGAGAAGGCCATGGAGCTGTTGAAGACGTGGTCTTCCTCTTCGCTCTCCAGCGGCAGCGTGCCGCCCACGATCCACAGGCCGAACTCGCGCGCGGCATCGGCCAGGAAACCCTGCACCATGCCGGCCTGGTCGCGCTCGCGCAGCGCCAGCTTGTCGGTGTCGCGCCGGCCCATCACGCAGAAGTACTCGGGCAGCACGGCCAGTTCGGCGCCCGCCTCGGCGGCTTGGGCCAGGAGGCGATGGGCGCGCGCCAGGTTGGCTTCCCGCTGGGTGGCCGAGACCATCTGGATGGCTGCGACTTTCATGGCTTGTTCTCCGTTTGCGCCTGCCGCGGCGGCGCCTGCTGGTGCTGCTGTTGTTGTTGCTGTTCCTGCTGCTGATCGAGCGAGGGCCGGCGGGACACCTTGGTGATCTGCGGGTCGGCCCAGCTGCCTTCGATCTGGAACTCCTGCGTGGTGGCCGCGGACAGCGGCTTGCTCAGCGCATATTGGGCCAGAAAGGTGGCCAGGCCGATGGCGGGGTTGATGGCCGTGGCCACCAGCGCCGCGGTGCCGGCATTGATCTCGGGCACCACCACCACGCGCAGGTTGGTGGTCTCGCGCGCCAGGTCGGCCGAGCCGTCCATCAGCACCGCGGCATTCACGCCCTTCATCTGCAGGTTGTTGGTGCTGGCCGCGCCCTTGGAAATGGCGGCGTCGCCGCGCACGAAGTCGAAGGCAAAGCCCTGGCTGAACACGTCGCGGAAGTCCAGCGTGAGCCGGCGCGGCAGCGCCTGCAGGCTCAGCACGCCCAGCAGCTTGGCGATGCCGGGTTCGGCCTTGAGGAACTGCCCCTGCGTCACGTCGATGTGCAGCTTGCCGTCCATGCTCGGATAGTCCACCGAGAAGGGCGAGCCGCGCCAGGCGATGTCGCCCTCGAGCACGCCGCGTCCGCGCCGCAAGACGTCCTGCATGCCGAAGCGGTTGAGCAGCCCGCCCGCGTCCTCGATGTCGAGCTTGAAGCTCATGCTGGTGCGGCGCACCTCGGTGCCGCGCGCGGCGGCCCAGCTGCCCTGTGCGGCGAAGGTGGCGTCGGGCGTGCTGAGCTTGAGGCGGCTCATGCGCCATTCGCGCGTGCTGCCGCTGCCGCGGTTCAGGGCCTCGACCTCGGCGCGGCCCAGCTTGCGGCCGTACAGCTCGAAGTCGTCGACCACCACGTCCAGCGCGGGCAGCGAACTGGATTGCTCGTCGAGCAGCGACTCGACCTCGCTGGCCTCGCTGCGCGCGATCTTCAGGCGCGCCAGCCGGGCCATGACGCGCCCGGCCTGCGCCTGGCCGTATTCAACGTAGCCGCTGAGCTCGTCCGAATCCACGTTGATGCGCCACAGCTGGCCTTCGCGGGTGCCGCCGAGCACCACGTTGCTCATGTGCCGGCCGCCGAAGCGAAGCTCCTGCGCGCGCACCGCGATCACGCTGGGCAGGTAGGGCGATGGCTCGGCATCGGCGGTGTCGGGCGCTGCAGCCGCCGGCGCATCGGTCGCCTCGCGCAGCAGCGCGCGCCAGGCACTGATGTCGAAGCGCGCCAGGTTCAGGTTGGCCAGCACGGCGCGCTCTGGCGAGACCAGGCCCTCGCCCTGCTCCTGCCCCATGGCGATGCTGCCGTTGATGACCTTGGGGACATCGCCGGACAAATCGCGCAGCCACGTGGCCGAGGCGATGCGGCCCAGCCCGACGCTGAGCCGGTCCTGGATGCGCGCCGGCACCGAACCCTTGGCGGCATCGCGCACCACCACCTTCTTCTCGACCGAGAGGGCCAGGTTGTCTTCCGGCGCCTTGGCCAACGGCGCGGGCAACTGCATGCCCAGTCCCTGCAGATTGCTGTTCAGCGAGACTTCCGCCACGCCGTCGCGCAAGCCGTAGTCGAGCTGGTAGGAAGTGCTGCCGCTCATCTTGCGGCCCAGCCTGGCCAGCCATCCGAACTCGTGCTGGCTGCGAAAGCCCTCGGCGCTGACCACGCCTTGGGCGCGAAAGCTCATGTCGTGGCCGGCGCCCGCGTAGCGGCCCTTGCCTTCCACCCGCACCTCGCCGCCCAGCAGCTGCGCGCGCACGTTGGCCAGGGCAAAGCCGCTGTCGGTGAAGCTGAGCACACCCCGGGCCTGGGTAAAGGGCGGCGTGTCCGGCGTGAGCTGCAGCTCGTTGTCCTGCAGGGCCACGCTGGCCTGCACCTTGGCCTTGTCCATGGCCGACAGCGGCAGCTCCAGCTGCAGCTTGTAGTCGGCCCGGCCGCCCGCGCGCATCTGCGTGGCCGTCTCGCGTGCCGGGCCGGCCAGCGGCGCTGCCACCTTCAACAGCTCGCCCAGCGGGCCGGCGGCCTGCAGGTTGAGCTTGAGCAGCGTCTCGTGGTGCATGAAGTCGGCAATCTCGGCCTCGCCGCGCGCCACCTCGATTCCGGGCGCGCCCGCGACGCGGCCCTTGGCATTGCGGACCTTCATGCCCGCGCGCTCGAACACCAGTTCGCCGCTGGCCGCCGTGAGCGCGGGCCAGACCGGCTCGGCTGCCCCAGCACCGTTGGGCGCGCGGCCGGCGTGCTGCTGCATCGGCGGCACGTAGGCGTAGTTCACGCCGGCCACCTTGGCCACGATGCGGAAGTCGCCCCGCTTCGCATCCGCGAAGGGCATGTCCCAGAGGTCGCCCTTCACGCGGAAATCCACACTGCTCGCGGTGCCCGCGGTGACGGCATCGCGGACGTAGTCGCGCGTTTCCTTGGGGATGTGCAGCGGCAGGTAGCGGAACACCTTGGTGCCGTCGGCGCGCGTGAGCTTGCCCTCCAGGTCGAGCACCCCGGGGAATCGGTCGTGGCTGGTGGACGTGGCCGGGTCGCTGGTGCTCCAGCTCATGCGCGCCTCGCCTTGTGCGTCGGCGTTGGCAAAGCGCAGGTTGGGCAGTTGCACCTGCACGCGCTGGCCGTCC
>JAFECZ010000298.1 GCA_018241905.1 Pseudomonadota bacterium | reverse complement strand
AAGCGGCTGGCCGCGCTGGTGGACACCAGCACCCGCCCGTGGAAGTACAAGCCGGTGGCCGAGCGGCCGGCCGTTTCCACGCCGGCTCTGGCGCAGTTCGAGCGCGCCGCGCGCATCAAGGACATCTTCTTCCGCGGCGGCGGACGCGGTCCGGCCATGCGGCTGGATTTCAAGCCGGTGGAGATGGACGCGAACATCAGCCAGTTCATCCTCGACGTGGACGGGCAGCTGGTGAAGTACTCGCACGGCCCCGTGGTGCCCATGGCCGTGCAATGGCCCGGCCCCAAGGGCAGCAACCAGGTGCGGCTGCAGATGGACCCGCCTTCGGCCAGCGGCCCTTCGGGCAGCACGGCCGACGGGCCGTGGGCACTGTTCCGCGTGCTCGACGATGGCCAGCTCGAATCCGGCGACGCACCGGAGAAGTTCTTCATCACCTTCCAGGTGGGCGCGCGGCGTGCGCGCTTCGAGGTCACCACCAACAGCGTGCAGCATCCCATCCGCCTGAAGGAGCTGCGCGAGTTCGCCTGTCCGGAAGGGTTGTAGTGGACGAGTCGCTTCTCCCCGGTTGGTACGGCAAGTTGCCGGGCATGGGCGACTTTGCCCATCGGCGCCTGCCCGACGCGTTCCGCCAGGGGTGGGACCGCTGGCTGCAGGGAGGGCTCACGCAACTGCGCGGGCGCCATGCCGACTGGACCGAGCGCTACCTGCAGGCGCCGCTGTGGTGCTTCCTGCTGGGCGAGGGCGTGATGGGCGACGCGTCGTGGATCGGGGTGCTCATGCCCTCGGTGGATTCGGTGGGGCGCTACTTCCCCTTCACCGTGGCCACGCCGCTGGCCTGGTCGCCGGCCGAAATCCACGGCCAGGTGCTGGTGCGCGCGCAGCGCTGGCTGCGGCAGGCGGCGCAGTGCGCGGTGGACGGGCTGGAGCAGGACCTGGATGCGGTTCGCTTCGATGCGGTGCTGCTGGCGCGCTTTGGCCACCACGAGGCGCCGAGCGAGGCCGGCGCGGCCAGCATCGACGCGCCACCCGAGGGCAGCGAGACCGCGACGCTGGTGTTTCCCGAATACGGCGCCTCGCTGTGGTTCACGGATCCGCAGGCCGAGGCCGGGCAGGGCATGAGCACGCACGGCCTGCCGCAGGACGAGCAATTCGACGCGCTGTTCGGCTTCTGGGCCGGGGCGACGTCGCCGGAGGATTCGCAGTGAGTGAAAACGATCCGCTGGAACCCACGCAGGTGATCGGTGCCGGCAACAACGCGCCGCCGCCGGACGATGGCGCGACCGTCGTCGTCTCGGGTGCGCCCACGTCGCAAGCCGCAGGCGCGCCTGCCAAGGGCGGCGACGCACCCGAGGCCGGCTTGCTGCCGCTGGGCAGCCGCCTGGCGGAGTTCGAGCTGACGCGCGTGGTGGGCCAGGGCGGCTTCGGCGTGGTGTACGAGGCGTGGGACACCGACCTGGAGCGCGTGGTGGCGGTGAAGGAATACCTGCCCGTATCGCTGTCCAGCCGGGCGGGCGACGGCACCGTGTCGCCGCTGTCGGAGCGCACGCGCGAAACCTTCGACCTGGGCCTGCGCAGCTTCATCAACGAAGCGCGCCTGCTGGCGCAGTTCGACCATCCGTCGCTCCTGAAGGTGCTGCGCTTCTGGCAGGAGAAGGGCACCGCCTACATGGCCATGCCTTTCTACCGCGGCGACACGCTGCGCCAGGCGCTGAGCGCGAAACAGGGCGGGGTGGACGAGGCCTGGCTGATGGCGATTCTGGACGGCGTGACGCAGGCGCTGGCCGTGATGCACGCGGCCAACTGCTACCACCGCGACATCGCACCGGACAACATCATCCTTCTCGAGGACTCGGGCCGCCCGGTGCTGCTGGATTTCGGCGCGGCGCGCCGCGTGATCACCGACAAGACGCAGGCCATCACCGTCATCCTCAAGCCCGGCTATGCGCCGGTGGAACAGTACGCCGAGATGCCCGACATGTCGCAGGGCGCCTGGACCGACGTGTATGCGCTGGCCGCGGTGATGCACGTGGCCATCACCGGCCGCGCGCCGCCGCCCTCGGTGGCGCGGCTGCTCAACGACAGCTACGTGCCGCTGTCGGGCGACGCGCAGCTGGCGGGACGCTACAGCGCGCGCCTGTTGTCGGCGGTGGATGCGGGGCTGGGCGTGCGGCCCGATGCGCGGCCGCAGTCGATGGCGCAGCTGCGCGCCTTGCTCGGACTGGGCGACGAGGCGGCCGCGCCGGTGCGTCGCCCGCCCGTCCAGGACGACGACCGCACCGTGATCATTTCGCCTGCCGGTACGAAGGCGTCCGCCGGCTCGGCCGCCGCCCCCGGCGGCAAGGGCCGGCAGATGGCGGTTGCCGCTGCCGTGCTGGTGGCGCTCGCGGCCGGCGGCGGCGCCTGGTGGTGGTCGCAGCAATCCAGGGGCGGTGCGCAGCAGGCTGCGACTGCGCCGCCAGGCGCCCCCGCGGCGGCGGCACCCGCATCGACTGAAGCCAGTGCCGGTGCTAGTGCCACCGGCGCCGCCGCACCGCCGGCATCGCCCCCGCCGCCCACCAGCGTGGCCGAGCTCAAGCCCGTCACGCCGCTGGAGTCGCTGCAGGCGCTGGCGCGCGGCGCCGCGCCGGGCTTCAACGTGAGCGGCACGCCGCGCAAGGCCGAGGTGCAGATCGGCAAGGACAAGCTCGGCTTCGAAGTGCGCAGCAACCGTGCGGGCTATGTGTACGTGTATCTGCTCTCGTCGGGCAACGAGATGTTCCTGCTCTTTCCCAACCTGCTGGACAAGCGCAACAAGATCGCCGCCAACGAAACCCTGCAGTTGCCGCGCGCCGCGTGGCCCATGGATTCGGGCGGGCCGCCGGGCACCAACCAGTTTGCCGTTCTGGTGAGCGAGCACGAGCGCGACCTGGCCAGCACCGGCATGCAGAGCGAAGGCGTGTTCCCGCAGTTCTCGCTGCCGGCGCTGGCCTCGCTGGAGGCCGCGCGCGGCACCGGGCCCGCGCCACTGCTGGGCCGGCCGGTGTGCCCGCCCGGTACACCCTGCCAGGACGCCTATGGCGTCGGGCTATTCAGAATCGTCGAGAAGTGATCGTCTGCCTGCTGGAGCCTGCTTTTCCTCATTCCAGCCGCAACGCATGCCTCTCGTTCAGGAGCCAGAGATGAAATTCAGCAGCAGCAATCACTTCGAGCCCTTGGGCCTGGCCAGGGCCGCCGCCTGGCTCGCGGCGCTGGCACTGGCCGGTTGCGCGAACCCGCCTTCCGACTCTTCGTCATCTTCCTCGCAGCCGATGGTGAGCACGGCGGGGGTGGCGTCCGCGCCCGCCGCCTCGGCAGCGGCGCCGGCCGCGCCCATCCAGCTGGGCGGCACGCCGGCGTCTTCCGGCGGTGCGCGGCCCGGTGGTGGCGGCGGCGGGGCGCCCACGCTGGGCAGCAGCGTGGCGGGCCAGTCGCGCACGTTCTCGACGCAGCTGGCCACCTACACCTCGGTCGGCTTCGACGCGGTGCCCGGCTGGGTGCGCGACGATTTTTCCGAGACCTGGCCGGCCTTCCTGGGCAGCTGCAAGGTGCTGACCGGCCGCGGCAACGAGTGGCGCCAGGTGTGCGACCGCGCGCGCGCCGTGGACGCCAAGAGCAATGCGGCCATCCGCAACTTCTTCGAGAGCGAGTTCTCGCCCTACCAGATCCGCGACGACGACCGCCGGCCCGACGGCGTGGTCACCGGCTATTTCGAGCCCGAGATCCAGGGCAGCCGCAACTACGCGCCGCCCTACATCTACCCGGTGTACGGCCAGCCGGAGGACATGCTGTTCCTGGACGCGCGCAAGCTGCCGCCCGGCGAGGGCACGGTGGCGGCGCGGGTGCAGGGCCGCCAGGTGGTGGTGCAGACAGGCTTGTCGACGCGCGACATGGGCGCGCCCGGCCTCTACGCGCTGGACACCTCGCTCATCACCCGCGACACGCTGGACCGCAAGATCCGCCTGCGCATCGACGGCCGCCGCCTGCTGCCCTACTACACGCGCGAAGAGATCGAGACGCGCGGCGCGCCCAATGCCAAGGTGCTGGCTTTCGTGAGCAGCGCCACCGCGCTGTACGAGATGCAGATCCAGGGATCGGGCCGCATCCGCCTGCCCAGCGGCGAGATCGTGCGCGTGGCCTATGCGGAGCAGAACGGCCAGCCCTTCCGTCCCACGCTGGCGAAGAACAAGCAGGGCAAGACGGAGACGGCGGTACGCACGCGCGGCGGCGCCATCGAGCTGGACCCGGACGACACCGAGGACGACGACCCCGGCATCGACACCAGCGTGGTGCGCGTGCGCGGCTTCACGCTGGCGCGGCCCGAGAACAGCGGCGCAGTGGTGGTGCCGGGGCGCAAGCCCACGGGCGCGGTCACCGGCAGCGGCATTTCCGATCCGAGCTATGTGTTCTTCAAGGAATCCGTCTCGGATGCCGGCGGGCCGGTGGGCGCCTTCGGCGTGCCGCTGCAGCCGGGGCGCTCGATCGCGGTGGACCCGCGCAGCACACCGCTGGGCTACCCGGTGTTCGTCTCGACCAGGCAGCCGGGCTCGGGCACGCCGCTGCAGCGCCTGACGGTGGCGCAGGACACCGGCGGCGCCATTCGCGGCGCGGTGCGGGCCGACTACTTCTTCGGCAACGGCCAGCAGGCCGCCACGCAGGCGCGCCGCATGAAGGAGCGCGGCCAGCTGTGGATATTGCTGCCGCGCGGGCTGCCGGTGGCAGCGGCGGCATCGAGCACCGTGCGCACGCGCGGCGGGGCGGTGGGTGCCGACCTGCCGCAATGCCTGGTGCCTGAAGAAGGGTCCTGCGTCGACGATTGAGCGCGCTGCCATGCAAGACACCCTGTCTTCCGGCGAAAGCACCGAGCTCGTGCGCCTGTGGCGGCGCCGACAGCAGCTCTCGCCCGACGAGATGGGGCGCATGTACGCCATCGTGGGCGACGCGCTGCGCTCGTGCAGCCCGCCCGAGCTGAAGGTGCTGGGCGAGAGCCGGCAGGAACTGGTGGCGCAGTTCATCTACGTGAAGGTGCTGCGCCTGGATGCCGATCCGGACGAGTGCGACGAAGCCGCGGCGCCGGCCGCCGCTGCCGCTGCCGGCGCGAACAGCGCACCTTCCACCGCGTTCGCGCTGTGCGCCTACTTTCGCCGCTACCTCATCGACTGCACGCGCGCCAGCAGCTTCCGGCGCAAGCTGTCCATCGGCGAACAGGTGAGCGAGGCGCAACTCGACGCGCAGCTGGGCAGCCAGGACGCGCCGGGCGACGATTGCCTGGCCGAGCACGGGCTCTCCGATGCCAAGGTGCAAGTCCTGGCGCGCGCCTTCATCGCCGCCTTGCCCGAGCCCGAGCGCCTGCTGCTGTGCGAAGGCTTCGGGCGCGAGGCGGCGGGCGGCCTGTCGGGCGTGGCATCGCGCCACGCCATCGCCTCCTACCACTACCGGGCCGGCCGGCTGGGCCTGGTGCACAAGCGCGAAGGGCTGCCGGCCGACTACGCCAAGACGCTGCTGGGCAGCTGGATCGAGCACACCTTGGGCATTGCCATCGCGGCCGACAACACGGCCGCAATCCTGCGGGTTTTCAAAATCCTGGGCGCTGAAGCGTCTTACGCCTGACAGCACAGGACTCTTATGCCCATCGAACTATGGCCCCCGCTCAGCGTCATCCGTAGCCACCTCGAGCCGGGCGGGGCGCTGCCCGCCGCGCGGCCCGATGCGGACAGCGCCGTGGCGCCCCAGGCCGCGCGGGACATCGACCTGCAGCTGCCCCTGGCCGAACTGGCGCGGCGGCGCCAGGTGCTGGCGGCGCGCAACTTCAATGCGCGCTGGGAGCCGGGGCGCATCGTGAGCGTGCTGCACGAGGGCCGACTGCTGGGCGTGCTGCTGGATCGCAAGCTGCCCGAGGGCGGCGGCAAGGGCGCGCGCTGGCAAGGCTTCATGGCCGCCAGCGAGGCCGACTGGGCGAGCGCGCACGACGTGCTGCTGGAGCCCACCGACGAGCCTTTCGAGCCGCTGTTCGGCCTGATCCAGGCCTGGAACCAGGTGGTCCTGTCGCCCATGCCGCAGCAGGTGGCGCGGGTGCAGGGCGAGGTGTCGGCCACGCGGCTGGCGGCCATTCGCGCGGTGCACGACGAGCATGTGAACGGCGCGCCGCTGGCCATCGAACCCGAGCCGGGGCACATCGCGCTGCGCACCGTGGGCGGCGGGCATTTCACGGTGCTGTCGGGCACGCCGCTGGGCGAAGACGACGTGCGCCTGCCCTACCAGCAGCTGTATCGCGATGCGGCGGCCCGCCTGAGCGCCAGCGTGCCGGCCATGCCGCCCGCTGCGCTGACCCGGCAGGCGGCGCGCACGCCGCCCACGTCGAACGGCCCGGCCGCGGAAGGCGTGTTCGGCCGCCTGCGCCGCTGGTTTGCCGCCGATGCCTGGGCCCGCCCCGCGCTGGCACTGCTGGCGCTGGTGGTGGTGGTGCAGAACGTGGTGCTGCTGGGCGGGCGCGAACCGGCGCAGGACGAGGAGGAGGTGCGCTTTCGCTCGGTGCCGGTGGCGCCGGCCGGCGCCACGGCCGACCTGGGCGTGGTGTGGAAGCCGGAGGTGACCGTGCGCGAATCGATG
>JAFECZ010000297.1 GCA_018241905.1 Pseudomonadota bacterium | reverse complement strand
TGCGCATCAACGCGGCCAGCGCAGTTGCGAGAACTCCGAGCGCAATGCGGCCAGCCCTTGTTCGGCGTGCGCGTCGTAGCGCTGGCGTTCCAGGCGCAGCAGCCAGTCGCCGATCTCGCGCACGGCGTCGGCCTGTGCGGCGCTGTCGAATCGCTCGCGCACCTGCCGGGCGACCTCGCGCGGCGGGGTGGAGTCGGGCAGCGGCAGGCCGCAGCGCGCAAGCCTGGCGCGTGCGTTGGCCAGCAAGCGCAGCCACGGGTCCTGGCGGCGCCGCTCCCACAGCGCCCAGAGCGCGCCCGCAAGGCTGGCCGCAATCAGCAGCCCCAGCAGGAGCATGACCAGGTCCTGCAGGCTGGGCGCGGAAAAGCCGATGTCCTTGAGCAGGTCGAGCTGGCGCCCCTGCGTGTAGTTGAGCACCCACTGGTTCCAGCCGTTGTTCACCGCCTCCCAGGCGGCGCGCACATGCTGCACGAGCGTCGGGTTGACGGCGTTGAAGGCACCGGCCAGCACGCCCTGCGGTGCGGCCAGGCGCTGAAAGGCGCCGATGCGGTCCGGCGAGATGGCGGCGGTGGGGTCCACCCGCACCCAGCCTTCGCCGGCCTGCCAGATCTCGGCCCAGGCATGGGCGTCGCGGTTGCGCAGGGTCCAGACGCCATCGACGGGGTTGCGGTCGCCGCCTTGAAAGCCCGTGACGATGCGCGCCGGCACCCCGGCCGCGCGCATCAGCACCACGAAGGCGGAGGCAATGTGCTCGCAGAAACCGGCCTTGCGGTCGAACCAGAATTCATCGGCGGTGTGCCGGCCGTACTCGCCAGGCTCCAGCGTGTAGGTGTAGCCGCCTGTGCGCAGGCGTTCCAGGGTCAGCCGTACCAGGGCGGCGGTATTGCTGCCCCCGGCCGTGCGCGGATCGGCCCGCAATTCGGCTGCCAATGCTTGCGTGCGCGGGTTGCTGTCGGGGGGCAGTTGCGTGTACAGCGCCAGGCCCGGCACGCGTTCCTGCGGTCCGCTGCGAAAGCGCGGGTAGCTCTCGGCCCTATAGCGCAGCAGCTCGCGCGTGGGGCGCTCGGCCAGCCACTGCAGATCCGGTGTCTGGCGCGGCGGGGCCATGCCGGGGACCTCGGGCGGGTTGGGCGCGGCGTCGAGCGTGAGCAGCCAGGGGCGCTGGCTCGGCTCCAGCGTGATCTGGTAGCGCACCGCCTCGCCTTGCACGCGCAGGTTCGCAGGCACCCGGAACTGCTGGTAGGGCGGCAGGGCGGTCCATTCGCGGCCGTCGAACTGCGCGAGCACCGGCCCGCGGAAGTACAGGTCGGTCTGCCGCGGCACGCGGTCGCCCTCGAACACCACGCGCGCCGCTATGCCGTCGTCCAGCGCCAGCTCGGCCACCGCGCCGACGCGCATGCTGTTGGAAAGGCCGGTGCGCCCGCTCATTGCATCGCTGGGCGTGCCCCACAGCGGCGACATGCGCGGAAACAGCACGAACAGCGCGAGCATGATCGGCGCGCCCAGCAGCGCCATGCGCGCGGCCATGCGGGCCGACTGCATGAGCGGCGGCCGGCCCACCGGCATGTGGGCGTTGACCAGCGCGGTGAGCAGGCCCAGCAGCGCCACCAGCATCGCCAGCGCCGTGAGCAGCGACTGCGAGTAGAAGAAGTTGGTGAGCATCGCGAAGAAGCCCAGGAAGAACACCACGAAGGCGTCGCGCCGCGCCCGCAGCTCCAGTGTCTTGAGCGCCAGCAGCACCACCACCAGGGTGACGCCCGCTTCCTGCCCCAGCAGCGTGCGATGCGTGAACGCGGTGGCCGCCAGCGTGAGGGCCAGCAGGCCGCCGCGCCACCACCGGCTGGGAAGCGGCTGCGAATTGATGGCCAGGCTGCCGCGCCACACGAGGATCAGGCCGGTCAGCGCGCTGCACCACCACGGCAGGCGGGCAACCTGCGGCAGCACGATGACGGCGATCACGCCGAGCAGGAACAGGGTGTCGCGCGCCTCGCGCGGCAGGGCCGAGAGGCGCGCGGCCTTCATGCCGGGGGCGGCGGGCAGCGTCAGCATGTGGCCAGCAGCTCCAGGCACTGCCGCTTGTGCGCCTCGCCCTGCGACGGCGCAATGCTGCGCCCGGCCACGCGCAGGCCGTAGTCCTGGCCGAGCTTGTCGGCCATCAGCACCCAGGCGCACAGGCGCGACAGGCGGGCCTCGTGCTCGGGCAGGCCGCAGTGCTGGGCGTCGAGCCACAGCTCCTGGCGCTGGGTCTGCTGCGCATCGCGGCTGAAGAGGTTCTCCGAGCCGGCTGCTTCCGCCCGCGCCACCTTTTTCCAGACGACCATCTTCAACGGGTCGCCGCGGCGGTAGGCGCGCACGCCGTCGTACTCGCCGGCATGGTGCGAGCGCGCGCCGGCCAGTTGCGGCGCATCGGCGCGCGGCTCCCCGGGCGGCAGCGACGGCGGATGCGCTTCCGGCGCCGGATACACCAGCACCTTGGCGGCCGGTCGCCACACGGTCCACACGCGGAAGGTGCCCATCGGAAAGCGGGTTTCGGCGGTGAACGGCGGCACCGGATGCAACCCGCGGTGCTCGGCCTTGAAGGCGATGTCCACGGTGGTGCTGCCTTGGGCGGGCACGTCGCACCAGGCCCACTTCTGCTGCGCGGACTTGCCGCTGCCGCGCACCGCCATGCCGATGCCGTAGCGGGTGCCGCGGCGCGGGTTGTCCAGCACCACGCGCAGCACGGCCGCGGCGCCCGCAAACCGGGGTTCGGGCTGCAGCAGGTGCATCGCCAGGCCGCGCAAGGTGGCGTGGCACACGTACATGCCCACCGCCACGCTGCCGGCCAGCAGGAAGGTCAGCAGGTAGCCCAGGTTGAGCTGGTAGTTGATCGATGCGATGAGCAGCACCAGCATGGTTGCGAACAGCAGCCATCCCGCCCGCGTTGGCAGGATGTAGACGTTGTGCTGCGTGAGTTCGACGCGGTCCGAGGGCGGCACGCGCGCGAGGAACCAGCCGTCGATGCGGTGGCGCAGGCCGGCTGTCATGGCCAGGTCCTCAAGGCAGGGGCACCGCCGCCATCATGGCGCGCACCTGCTCCACCGCGCCGCGCCCGGCGTCGCCCACGGGCGTCAGGCGGTGGGCAATGGTCTGCGGCAGCACGGCCTGCACGTCGTCGGGTGCCACGTAGTCGCGGTTGGCCAGCAGCGCCTGCGCCTTGGCAGCGCGCAGCAGCGCAATGCCCGCGCGCGGCGACAGCCCCTGCAGGAACCAGCGGCCCGAGCGGGTGGCGGCGATCAGGTCCTGCACGTAGTTCAGCAGCGGCTCGGCCGCATGCACCTGCTGCACGCGCTGCTGGATGGCCTGCAGCTCGCCCGGGGTGAGTAGGGCGGGTAGCGTGCTCAGCATCTCGCGCCGGTCGCCGCCGGCCAGCAGCTGGCGCTCGGCCGCGCGGTCGGGGTAGCCCAGCGAGATGCGCATCAGGAAGCGATCCAGCTGCGACTCGGGCAGGGCGAAGGTGCCCAGCTGGTCGAAGGGGTTCTGCGTGGCGATCACGAAGAAGGGCGAGGGCAGGGCGCGCGTCTCGCCTTCGATGCTGACCTGCTTCTCTTCCATGGCCTCGAGCAGGGCGCTTTGCGTCTTGGGGCTGGCGCGGTTGATCTCGTCGGCCAGCAGCACCTGGGCAAAGATGGGGCCGGGGTGGAACACGAAGCTCTGCTGCCCGCGGTCGTAGATGGCCACGCCCGACAGGTCGCCGGGCATCAGGTCGGCGGTGAACTGCACGCGCGAGAACTGCAGGCCGAAGGTGTGCGACAGCGCATGCGCCAGGGTGGTCTTGCCCACGCCGGGCACGTCCTCGATCAGCAGGTGCCCGCCGGCCAGCAGGCAGGCCACGCAGTCGCGCACCTGCGCCTCTTTGCCCACGATCACCGTGTTAAGCTGACTTAGCAAACTGGCTAGCTTCGCGGCGACGTCCATTTTTGTATCCATATGCAAACGATACCGTAGGCCGGCACATCCCATCGCTGTGACCTGCCATTGAACATGGGCAAGACTGGCTACTTCACACACCGGGACTTCTGGAAGCACGAGATGGGGCGGGGTCACCCGGAATGCCCGCAACGGCTGGACGCCATCGAGGACCGGCTTCTTTCCAGCGGTGTGGGCGACGCGCTGGAGCGCGGCGAAGTCCCCCTGGCCACCATGGAACAACTGCTGCGGGCCCATACGCCCGAGCATGTGGAGCACCTGCAGTCGCTGGCGCAGCGCCTGGTCGAGGATGCGCCCGCCGGCGGCCCCGACCACGCGCAGATCGATCCCGACACATCGATGAACAGCTTCACCATGCTGGCCGCCCGGCGCGCGGCCGGCGCGGCCGTTGCGGCCACCGACGCGGTGATGGCGGGCGAGCTGGAAAACGCGTTCTGCGCCGTGCGCCCGCCCGGCCACCATGCCTGCCGCGACAAGGCCATGGGCTTTTGCTTCTTCAACAACGTGGCCATTGCGGCGCGCCATGCGCTGGAGCACCACGGCCTGTCGCGCGTGGCCATCGTCGACTTCGACGTGCACCACGGCAACGGCACGGAAGACATCCTGGCCAATGACTCGCGCGTGCTGATGGTGAGCATCTTCCAGCACCCGTTCTACCCCTTCAGCGGCACCGAGCACCCGGCGCCCAACATGTGCAACATCCCGGTGCCGGCCTACACGCGCGGCATGGACGTGCGCGAGATGATCGAGGCCATGTGGATGCCTCGCCTCGAAGAGTTCAAGCCGCAGATGATCTTCGTGAGCGCCGGCTTCGACGCGCACCGCGAAGACGACCTGGGCCAGCTCGGCCTGAACGAAAACGACTACTACTGGATCACCAGCCGCATCCATGACGTGGCCCGCCGCTTTGCGCACGGGCGCATCGTGTCGCTGCTCGAAGGCGGCTACAACCTCGACGCGTTGGCTCGCAGCGTGGAGTCGCACGTGCGCGTGCTGGCGCAAGTCTGATGTTCCAGCTGGATGAGTTCCTGGCCCGGCTCGGGCAGGTGCAAGTCCGCACCTTGTCCATCGAGCTGGCGGTGCTGGTCGCCTGCGTGCTGCTGGCGTGGGCGCTGTGCCGCTGGTTCGGGCGCGACCAGCCCAAGGATTCGATCTGGTTCGGCCGCAACGTCTTCGACGGCCTGCTGTTTCCGCTGCTGGCGCTGGTGTTCACCGACCTGGCGCGCCGCGCCCTGGCGGACATGCAGACGGTGCTGGTGCTGCGCATCGCGGTGTCGGGCTTTCTGGCGCTGCTGGCCATCCGCTTCGTGGCGCGCGTGCTGGCGGCGGTGTTCCCGGGCTCGGCGCTGATGCGGTTGATCGAGCGAACCGTCTCGTGGCTGGCCTGGATCGCCGCCATTCTCTGGATCGTCGGGCTGCTGCCCTCGGTGCTGGACGAGCTGGACGCCATCCACCTGGCCTTCGGCAAGACGCAGGTCAGCATCCGCACCATCCTCGAAGGGCTGGCTTCGGGCGGGCTGGTGCTGATGGTCGCGCTGTGGATCTCGGCCACCATCGAGAAGCGCGTGCTGGCCGAAGCGGTGCACGACCTGTCGATGCGCAAGGTGGCATCCAATGCGATGCGGGCTTTCCTGCTGCTCGTGGGCCTGCTGTTCGCGCTCTCGGCCGTGGGGGTGGACCTGACGGCGCTGTCGGTGCTCGGCGGGGCGCTGGGCGTGGGCCTGGGCTTCGGGCTGCAGAAGCTGGCGGCCAACTACGTCAGCGGCTTCGTCATCCTGCTGGAGCGCTCCATCCGCATCGGCGACAACGTGAAGGTGGACAACTTCGAGGGGCGCATCACCGACATCAAGACGCGCTACACCCTCATCCGCGCGGGCAACGGGCGCCAGGCCATCGTGCCCAACGAGTCGATCATCACCAGCCGGGTGGAGAACCTCACGCAGGCCGACCTCAAGTTCAACATCACCACCAACATCGTGGTGCCCTACGGCAGCAACGTGGCGCAGGTGCAGGAGATCCTGTGCGGCGCCGCGCGCGCCCAGGCGCGGGTGCTGGCCGACCCCGTGCCGGTGACCTTCCTGGTCAGCTTCACGCCCGACGGGCTGGAGTTCAGCCTCAACTTCTGGGTGAAGGACCCGGACAAGGGGCAGGTCAACCTCCGCTCGGACATCAACATCGCCATCCTCCAGGGGCTGCACGCCGCCGGCATCGAGCTCGCGGGGCCGCGGCGCGCGGTGCGTATCGAATCCTTACCCGCCGATATGTTGCAAAGCAGCAATGGTCACCTATAATTCGTAGCAAAAAAGCACGACCGTTCTTTTTCTGGAATCGGTACGGTGCGAGGTGATTGAAATGGACAGGCGCGCAGCAGGGGCCGACCTAAAATGGCCGGCTGCCTGCGCGCCTCTTCCCCGGTTTTGCAATTCAATGGAGTCAACCCATGAAGGTATTGGTCCCCGTCAAGCGGGTCGTCGATTTCAACGTCAAGGTCCGCGTCAAGAGTGACGGCACGGGCGTGGACATCGCCAACGTCAAGATGAGCATGAATCCCTTCGACGAAATTGCCGTCGAAGAGGCGGTGCGTTTGAAGGAAAAGGGCGTGGTCACCGAGATCATTGCGGTCTCGTGCGGCGAAGCCAAGTGCCAGGAAACGCTGCGCACCGCCATGGCCATCG
>JAFECZ010000296.1 GCA_018241905.1 Pseudomonadota bacterium | reverse complement strand
CATCCGCCTGGCGCCCTTACTTGCTCTTGAGCAGTTCGCAGGCGCTGTCGCTGGAGGGGCGCCAGGTCTGCTCGGGCGGGATCTCCGCGCGGATCGCATAAAAGTCGTACGGCGCCTTCGATTCCGAGGGCTTTTTCACCTGCACGGCATACACCGGACGCATCACCTGGCCATCCTCGCGCACCTTCACGTTCTTGGAGAAGAAGTCGTTGACCGGCAGCTCGTGCATCTTGGCGGCGACGGCCTTGCCCTCGTCGGTTCCCGCGGCCTTGACGGCGTTCAGATAGTGCATGGCAGCGCTGTAGGCGCCGGCATGGATGTAGGTGGGCACACCGTTCTTGTAGCGCTCCATGAAGCGCTTGGACCAGGCGCGCGAGGCATCGTCGTGGTCCCAATAGAAGGGCACGGTCAGCTGCAGGCCTTGGGCCACGTCCAGGCCCATGGCCGAGACGCTGTTGATGGTCATGCCGAACACCGACACCACCTGGCCGCTGCGCGTGATCTTGTACTCTGCGGCCTGCTTCAGCGCATTGGACAGGTCCAGGCCCGCGTTGAGGATCACGATGGCCTGCGCGCCGCTCGCCTGGGCCTGCAGCAGGTAGGAGGAAAAGTCGGTGGTGCCCAGCGGATGCTTGACGGACCCCACCACCTTGCCGCCAGCGGCCTGGATGAAGCGGGTGGCGTCTTCCTGGAAGGCCTGGCCAAAGGCGTAGTCCACGGTGATGAAGTAGAAGCTCTTGACGCCCTGCTTCATCAAGGCCTGCACGCCGGCCTTGGGCAGCGCGTAGGTGTCGGTGAGGAACTGCACGTTCATCGGCGAGCAGGACTTGTTCGTGAGGTCGGCGGTCACGGTGCCGGCGACCAGGTAGGGCTTGCTGCGCTCGCGCATCAGCGAGCTCACCCCCAGTGCGATAGAAGACGCAGAGCCGCCGACGATGGTGTCGACCTTGTCCACGTCCAGCCACTTGCGCGCGATGTTCAGGCCCACGTCGGGCTTGTTCTGATCGTCCGCGACCAGCACTTCGATGGGCTTGCCCAGCACCTTGCCGCCGAAGTCCTCGACGGCCATGCGCACCGCCAGAGACGACCCCGGGCCGCCGTTGGCCGAGTAGGGGCCGGTCTGGTCGGCCATCACGCCGATGCGCACCACGTCGTCACTGACCTGGGCGTGGGCCGATGCGAGTGCACCCAGGGCCAGGGCCGCGGCCAGGGCCGCGGCCAGGGCGATGCGGGTTGCGGAAGTCTTTTCCATGGGTTGTCTCCGGTGTAGTCGTGTGTGTGTGGAAAAAATGGGGAAGGCGGGCGGCGCAGCCGCGGGCGTCAGGCCTGCAGCGCGTCGGTGGGCAGCCGGTGATCCGCGAACTGCTCGCGCAGTCGGGTCTTGAGCAGCTTGCCGGTGGCCGTGTGCGGCAACGCATCGACGAAAACGACGTCATCGGGCATCCACCAGCGCGCCACGCGGTCCTTCATATAGGCCAGCAGCTCCTGCGCGGTGATGGTGGCGCCGTCCTTGGGCACCACGATCAGCAGCGGGCGCTCCTGCCATTTTTCGTGGCGCACGCCGATGACGGCGGCTTCCTTGACGGCGGGGTGGCCCACGGCGAGGTTCTCCAGGTCGATGGAGGAGATCCACTCGCCGCCGGACTTGATCACGTCCTTGGAACGGTCGGTGATCTGCACATAGCCCTCGGTGTCGATGCGGGCAACGTCGCCGGTGGAAAACCATCCTTGCGCATCCAGGGCGGAGCCCGGTTCATTGCCGTAGTAGGCCGATACGACCCAGGGGCCGCGCACCTTGAGCTCGCCCGAGCCAGGCTCGCCAGACTTCAGGCGCCGGCCGTCCTCATCGAACACCGCGACCTCCACGCCGAAGATCGCCCGGCCCTGGCGCGCTTGCACATCGAAGCGCTGCGCCAGCGCCAGCGTCTCATGCGCGGGCAGCAAGTTGCCGATGGTGGCCAGCGGGCTGGTCTCGGTCATGCCCCAGGCCTGGATCACGTACGCGCCCAGCAGCCGCTCGAACTTCTCGATGATGGCGCGCGGCGCCGCCGAGCCGCCGATGACAACGCGATTGAGCCGTAGGCCCGCGCGCGCGGCCTCGGGCAAAGATTCCAGATACTGGAAGAAACCCAGCCACACGGTGGGCACGCCCAGCGAGAGCGTGCAGCCTTCGTCCTTCATGTGCGCGAACAGGCGCTCGCCGGACAGGTCGGGGCCGGGCAGCACCAGCTTGGCGCCGCACATGGCCGCCGCGTAGGGCACGCCCCAGGCGTTCACATGGAACATCGGCACGGCCAGCAGCACGCTGTCGCGCGCGCCCAGGCCCAGCCCGTCGGTGGCGCAGGCGGTCCACGAATGCAGCACCGTGGAGCGATGGCTGTAGAGCACGCCCTTGGGGTTGCCCGTGGTGCCGGAGGTGTAGCAAAGCGACGATGCGGTGTCCTCGGGCAGGGCGGGCCAAGCGTAGTCCTCGTCGCCCAGCGCCAGCAGCTCCTCGTAGTTCAGCAGCGGACGCGGCAGCGAGAGAACGGGCATATCCTGCGGTGCGCACAAAGCCACAAAGGCCTTCACGTGCGGCAGCGAGGGAGCCAGTTCGGCCACCAGGTCCGCGAAGGCGAGGTCGAAGAACAGGTACTCGTCGCCCGCGTGGGTCAGGATGTAGCGGATCTGGTCCGGGAACAGCCGCGGGTTGACCGTGTGCAGGATGCTGCCCGCGCCCGAGACCCCAAAGTACAGCTCCAGATGCCGATGCGTGTTCCATGCCAGGGTGGCCACCCGGGTGCCCGGCTCCAGGCCTCGGGCCTGCAAGCCCGAGGCGAGCCGGCGCGCACGCCGGGCCACGTCCTGCCAGGTGCTGCGCACGCAGGTCTGCGCGTTCACGTGCGAGACGATCTCCACGCTCGGGTGGTGCAGCGCAGCATGTTCGAGAAGCGAAGAAATCTGCAATGAGCGCGACTGCATCAGACCTTGCACAGCACATCCTTTCCGTATTGTGAAAAAACATCCATTGTTTTTGCCTGTCGGCCGGTAAGTAAGTTGGATGCTAGCAGCCGCCTTTGCAGCGCGTGGTGGGGTAAACCCGTGATCAAAGACAGGGGAAGAAGTCAGGGTGTAGGGCCCACTGGCAGCGCCATGCCGTCGGGACGAGCCGCAGCGGATGCACCCCGGTGCGCCGGTCAGCGCGCCACCGTCCCGACCATCGCGCCATCCGTGCGCAGCGGCCCGCCGCAGCGGGCAGCCCATGGCCTTCCGTCGCTCACGAAACGGGGGCCACGCGTGAACCACCGTTCTTGGCACGTGGTGGCTTCCCGTTCGGCCAGTCGGGGTTTAGGCTGACCAAGGCATGCCCAACCCCTGCGATAGACCGCCACTGGCCGAACTGTCCCCGGCCACTTCGCCATCGTCATGGCCACCCGAATCATCGGTGTGGACGCGCACTAGCAGGGCCATCAAGCTCTCACCCTCGGCTTGCTGCCCGTCGGCACGCTGGCGTGGGCGGAGCTCGCCGCGTTGAACCCCGTGCGCCTCGCTCGAAATCCACGTCCCATGCTGGCGGACCCGCGCACACCCGCGGCCCCACGACGTGGGCGACTCGGGCGCGGCGCCTCCGCTGGGCATGTATTCGGCGGCCACGCAGCACATGGCAATCGCGCTTAACCTGCGTTTCCCGATGCCGCTGGCCCGAGGATCTGCTGCGTAACGAAAAAGCGCGTCGCGCTTGAGGCGTCTCCAAGGCCCGTCACTCTTGCTCGGGTGATCGTCGTTTCCATGCAAAGTGACACGGCCAGCCTTTGGGGACTTCGTGAGTCCGAAGCGCAAAGCCACGCTTGCGGCAAGGGTGAGCAGCCAAGGTCGAGACGGGCGCGTGATTGAACTCGAGATGCCGCGCCAATTGATGTGCGCCAAGTGCGCCGACCTCACGCGAAGCAACCAGCCGTCTCTGCACGGGTGAGCCGCGTGCGGATCTCCCACAACACAAGTCTCCAGCTCGATTTGCCGCACATGCCCAGAGCTGCTCATTTCGAGCAAAATAACACGATAGTAGTACTCGCTTCTGGGCCAGTAAATAAGACGAATGCTCAATATTTCGCCGTCAACCTTTCACATATCTTTCAATTCGGCCTGGTTGAGCGAGCACTACGCCAACCCGTAGCGACACCCCGCCCGGTCCCGCCGCCGGCTTCCAGGGATGGATTGGAGGAGGAGGCCTGCGCACCTGGTTCGTACAGCACCTCATCGCGCTGCACGCCTTGGACAAACTTGAACAAGGGGAATCAAAGTGAGCGACCTAATCACGGCAACAGGGGTGACCGTCACGCATGACGAGTCGGCAGGCCTTCAGAATTTCAACGTGGTGGGCGTGCCCGGCGACGCCAACGACAACGACATTGCTGCAGCGTCCCTGCCCTCAGAGTTCACGACGCGGCTGGCGACGCTGCTGAGCGCCACCGCCGGGTCCGAAGTGCTGATCGGCGCCGCGCTCAGCGGCTACGACGCAGCCCATCCCACCGGCCAGAACGTCGTCACCCTGACGCCGACGCCCGGCGGCACGATCACCGGGCTGGCATTCACGAATGCGGCCGGGGCGCCGCTCAACGGGCTGGACAGCGGCAAGCTCACCGCGGATGGCGACCACATCCTGCTGTACACCGACGGGGTCAACAACAACATCCTGATCGGGCGTGCAGGCGGGGCCACAGGCGACATCGTCTTTGCCGCCTACATCCAGGAAACCCTGACGGGCACGGCCATTACCGGCGGCAAGATCTGGGTGACGCAGTACGAGCCAATGGCCCACAGCGACCCCCTGAACCCAGACGACGCGCTGGACCTGACGGGCCTGGTCTTCGTCGGCACCAGCCAAGATTCGAACTTCAGCCTGGCAGGTGCGCCATCCGGCCAGAACCTGTTCCTGATGTTCACCCAGGCCAACCCAACGATCGTGAACGGCCGGGTGACCGACGTGTCGATCATCGCAACCGGAAAGGATCCGGCGAACCAGTCCGGAGCTGATCCCAATAGCACCGCCGACGACATCAACATCACGACCGGCGACACGATCAACACCAGCCAGGCGGGCGGGCCGACCACCTTCGGCACAAACAGCCAGATGATCACCGAGCAGGAGGGCATCCGCTTCACCTTTGTGACCGGCGCCAGGGCGGACGTCACCATTCCGAACCTGGACCAAAACGAGGCCGACCTTGAAACGAACATCGACTTCACCGGCATGTTCGGCGCCAAGACGGCCGCATTCGACGTGGTGCAGTTGCAAAGCGGCAAGAGTGCCCAGGTCAAGATCAGCGCATTCACCACCGCCGTTGAATCCGGCGCGGCATTTATCGACGGCTATGCGGGGGACGCGACGACCACGATCGTGAGCGTGCGCGTGCTCAATGCCGCTGGCCAGGTGCTCGAATCCTTCTCGAACGGCGCTGAGGGCGGGCAGAGCGCGACCATCAACATCAGCATCACCAGCGGTATCGCGATGGTCACGGGCGTGCTGGCCGGCCAGACGATCGAATACACGACATCAGCGGACCACAACCGCGTGCTCATCGAGAACGGGGCCGCCCTCAACGCCTCAGGCAACACCCATGCGGACTTCGACATCGGGGGCTTCCGACTGCTGCAGGTCTCCACCGCAACGGCAGAAGTCGGCTCGAAGATGATCTTCGAGGACGACGGGCCCAGCGTCGTGGTGGCCGACACGGCACCGCCCGACGCGCTGACGGTCGATGAAACCGATTTGAGCACCAATGCGTCGGCCAACTTTGCCGACAATTTCACCAGCACGCCGAACTACGGTGCGGATGGGGCGGGTACAGTCAGCAGTGCCTACGTGTTGAGCATCAAGAGCCCGGGGGTCGATTCGGGCTTGGTCGACACCCTGAGCAATCAAAGCGTGGTGCTGACCCTCAACGCCGGCGTTGTGGAGGGGCGCACCGCCAGCAGCGGCGTGCTGGTCTTTACCGTGAGCGTGGACGCCACGGGCAACGTGACGCTGGACCAGCAGCGCGCCGTGGTGCACCCAGACACCACCAATCCGGATGACTCGAAGACGCTGAGCGCGGCCGACCTGATCGTGCTCACCCGCACCGACACCATCACCGACAGGGATGGCGACCAGAACACGGGGTCGGACTTCCTGAACATCGGCCAGGCCTTGCATTTCGAGGACGACGGGCCGAGCGTGGTGGTGGCCGACACGGCACCGCCTGACACGCTGACGGTGGACGAGAGTGACCTGGCCACCAATGCCTCGGCCGACTTTTCCGACAACTTCAGCAGCACGCCCAGCTACGGGGCAGATGGCGCGGGTACGGTCAGCAGCGGCTATGCGCTGAGCGTCAAGAGCCCAGGCGTGGCCTCAGGCCTGGTCGACACCTTGAGCAATCAAAGCGTGGTGCTCACGGTCAATGCCGGCGTCGTGGAGGGGCGCACCGCCAGCAGCGGCGTACTCGTTTTCACCGTCAGCGTGGACGCCACGGGCAATGTCACACTCGACCAGTTGCGCTCCGTTGTGCATCCGGACGCCACCAACCCGGATGACTCGAAGACGCTGAGCGCAGCCGATCTGATCGTGCTCACCCGCACCGACACCATCACCGACAAGGACGGCGACCAGAACACGGGCTCGGACTTCCTGAACATCG
>JAFECZ010000295.1 GCA_018241905.1 Pseudomonadota bacterium | reverse complement strand
CGCCAATGCCGAGTTGGCCAAGCAGCGGGCCGTGAACGTGGCGCAGGCACTCAAGACCGCCGGCGTTCCCGATGACAAGATCGACCTGGTCAAGCCCGAGCAGACCCAGGCGGACGGATCGCCCGACCAGGCGCGCCGCGTCGAAGTGAGCATCAAGCCCTGAGACGCCCATGCCCACGCCGGAACGCCTCGAAGCCTTCATCGCCGCCGTCGAAAGCGGCGCGCATGCGCAAGCCATCGAGGACTACTACACCCCCGATGCCTCCATGCGCGAGAACCAGGCCGAGCCGCGGCGCGGGCGCGATGTGCTGGTGGCGCACGAGAAGGCGGTGCTGGCGCGCACCGCCAAGGTCGAGTCGACCTGCGTGCGGCCGGTGTTCGTCAACGGTGACCACGTGGTGATCCGCTGGATCTTCGTATTCACCGGGCTCGATGGCCGCACGCGCCGCATGGAAGAGCTGACCTGGCAGCGCTGGGAAGGCGATCGCATCGCCCAGGAGGAATTCTTCTACGACCCGGCGCAGTTCCAGCCCGGCTAGAGAAGATCTTCCGGCACCAGCGGGCTGAGCAGCCGGTTGTAGAGCCGCTGCGACCAGGTCGACTCGGGCTCGTTGTGCAGGACGATCTCGTTGTCGTTGTCCATGGACAGCCATTCGATATCGTCGCTGCCCGGCGCCAACCGCAACCGGTAGGCGCTGTCGAGCTTGCTGATGTTGATCACGCGCAGCATCTCGCGCGCCAGTTGCGGACTCTCGACCAGGATGCCCAGTTCGGTGTTCGACGTTGCCGAGCGCGGGTCGAGGTTGAAGGAACCCAGCAGCACCTTCGACCTGTCGAGCACCGCCGTCTTGGCGTGCAGCCGCCCCAGGGAATTCCCGAAGGTGCCCAGCCGCTTGTTCCTCGTGGTGCGCGCGGGGCTCAGCTCGTACAGGTCGACGCCGCTCTTGAGCAGGCGCTCGCGATAGCGCATGTAGCCGCCGTGCACCAGCGGTTCGTCGTTGGCCGCCAGCGAGTTGGTCAGCAGGGTGACCTTCACGCCGCGTGCGGTGAGCTCCTCGATGGCCTCCATGCCCCGCTCGCCCGGCACCAGGTAGGGCGAGGTCATGTAGACCTCGCTCTGGGTCTCCATCAGCCGGGCCCAGACGCGCGCGGTGACGCTGGTGGCAAAAGCCTCTTCCGCATTCATCGAGCGAAGCTTGGCCGGCGGATCGGCCACGGCGTTGGCCCTGCCCCAGATCATGCCGATGCGCCCTGCGTCGAGCTCTTCGCCGATGGGGCCATAGCCAAGGACGTCCGTGGGCGGCAGCACCACCTTGGGCGGCGGCCCCGCCATGTTCACATGCTCGTCGAACTCGTCGACCATCGCCTTGTGGCCCGCATTCGGCGCCACGATGGACGCAATGGGGTAGACCTCCTCGCTGTTCCAGTAGTCGTCGAAGATGCCTTCGAGCTGCGGCACCATCTTGCCCATGAACATGGCGTCCATGTCGACGAAGTTCTGCGCCGTATTGAGAGTGAAGTACTCGTCTGCGATGTTGCGCCCGCCCGCCACGCCGATCACGCCGTCGGCGATGAACAGCTTGTTGTGCATGCGATGGTTCAGCCGGCCGATGTCGAAGGCCGAGGCGGCAAAGCGAGTGGCCAGGCCGTCGCGTCCGCAGCAGAAGGGGTTGAACAGGCGGACCTCCACATTGGGCGTGGCCGACAGCGCCAGCAGCAGTTGCTGGCTGTTGACCGTGTAGAGATCGTCCACCAGCAGGCGCACCCGCACGCCGCGCAACGCCGCCTCTTTCAGCTGGCGCATCAAGAGGCGGCCCGTGCCGTCGTCCTCGAACACGTAGTACTGGACGTCGAGCGACCGCTGCGCCCGCCTGGCCAATTCGATGCGGGCATCCAGCGAGTACACGCCCAGCGGCATCAGGCGAAAACCGGTGTGTTCTTCGGGCGGGCTCGATGCCTTCACGATCCTTGCAAGCGCCGTGCTTTCGTCCACCGGCAAGGCCAGGGTCGGGGCCATTTCCTTTTGCATCGGCAGGCCGCCGCAGCCTGCGAGGACGAGGGAGACGAGCAGTGCGCTCAGCACACCGGAAGGCCAGCGCAAGGCCCACCGGCGCCGTATGCATGAAACCGGGCATGGGAATAAGATTCCCCGGATCCATTGCGAGACTCTGACCATGAAGCTCCCGTTGAAGAAGGTTATCTCGGCGCTGGCGATGATGCCCGTATTTGCAGCCTGCCTGCCAGCCCATGCAGCGCTCGACATCGGCGAGGCGGCGCCCAAGTTCAACGCCCCCGCTGCGCTGGACGGCAAGCCCTTTACCTATTCGCTGGCGTCGGAGCTGGCCAAGGGCCCGGTGGTGGTCTATTTCTTCCCGGCCGCGTTTTCTACCGGCTGCTCCATCGAGGCCCACGCCTTCGCCGAAGCCATCGACCAATTCAAGGCGCTGGGCACTACCGTGATCGGCGTGTCGACCGACGACATGGAGACGCTGTCGAAGTTCTCGAGTCAAACCTGCCAGGGAAAGTTTCCGGTGGCCTCGGACGCCGACAAGGACATCAGCAAGGGCTTCGACGCCCTCATGCAGACGCGCCCCGACTACGCCAACCGGATCTCGTACGTGGTGGCACCCGACGGCAAGGTGGCGTACTTCTACCAGAGCCTGAATCCCTTCAAGCATGTGGAGAAGATGCTGGCCGCGGTCAAGGACCTGCCTCAGAACCGCGACAAGAAGCAGTAGCGGCGGCCCGCCCTATTCCGAAGGCGTGATCGCCTCGGCGTAGTCGTAGAGCTGCGACAGCAGGTTCTCGGTGCGCTCGTCCTGGGCGTCCTGCGCCATCTGGTCGATCTGCGCAAAGTACACGTCGACGTTGCGCGCGCCGCCCTCGCCCTCCAGCAGCCGGGCCATGCGGTGCTGCAGCCAACGCTCATCGTCCTCTTCGGACAGGGTGTCGGGAAAGTTGCGGGCGCGGTAGCGGAACAGCAACTCTTCGAGCCTCGGGTCGTCGAAGCCGCTGCGCGAGCGGGCCAGCTCGGCCGGCGACAGGCCGCGCAAGTGGTCGAGCCGGCGCCGGTCGCCGTTGCCCACGAAGCCGCCGTACAGGTCCTCGTCGACGTCGGGGCTTGCTTCCTTCGGGCGGGCGAACACTTCGGGCCAGATGGCGCTCATGTCGGGCAGCTGCGCCGCCAGTTCCGCGTGGCGCATGGCCTGCGCCATGTCGATGCCCCAGCGCTGGGCCATGGCGTCGCCCAGGGTGCGCAGGTTGCCCACGACCATGGGCGACTTGTTCAGGTGCACGCTCTTCACGGGCAGGCGCGTCACGCCTTCGGGCAGGTCGGCGCTGCGGGTGAACAGGCGCTCGCGGATGGTGGCTGCGTCCAATGTCGACAGCTCGGTCGGATCCTGCGACAGGTCCCAGGCCAGCAGTTCGTTGCGGTTGCTGGGGTGGCTGGCCAGCGGCCACATCACGCCCAGGCAGCCGCGCTCGGCCGGGAACATGCCCGACACGTGCAGGAAGGGCTTGGCGCTGCCCTGGATGGCCGGCAGCCCCAGCTCGGCGGCCACGCGATCCTTCTTGCGCAGCGCCAAGGCAAAGTCGAACAACTTGGGCTGGCGCGAACGGATGAGCCGGGCCAGCGCAATGGTGGCGCGCACGTCGGAAAGTGCGTCGTGCGCCGCCTCGTGCACCAGGCCGTTTGCGCGGGTGAGGTCTTCCAGCTTGAAGCTGGGGGAGCCGTCCGGCTTCTTCGGCCACTCGATGCCGTCGGGCCGCAGGGCGTAGGTCAGGCGCACGACATCGAGCAAGTCCCACCGGCCGCAGTCGTTCTGCCACTCGCGCGCGTACGGATCGATGAGGTTTCGCCAGAACAGGAAGCGAGTCACCTCGTCGTCGAAGCGGATGGTGTTGTAGCCCACGCCGATGGTGCCCGGCTGTGCCAGCTCGCGCTCGACGCGCGCGGCAAACTGGTGCTCGGGCACGCCCCGCTCCAGGCACAGCTGGGGCGTGATGCCGGTGAGCAGGCAGGAGCCGGGGTCGGGCAGGTAATCCGGCGCGGGCTGGCAATAGAACATGAGCGGCTCGCCGATCTCGTTGAGCTGCGCATCGGTGCGGATGCCGGCAAACTGCGCGGGCCGGTCGCGCCGCGGCTGCACGCCGAAGGTTTCGTAGTCGTGCCAGAAGAAGGTCAGATCAGGGGAAGAAGACATGCGCAGCAAGAGAAGGCCGGGGCTCGGCCGGTGCCCAAGAATAGCCGCAAGCGCAAGGCACCCGGCAAAAGCGGCTGCGCCCAGGCCACCGAGCCGCTACAGCAGCGGCGAGAAAAGCCGGGCAAACGCGTCGCCCAGTCGCCGCAGGAAAGGCTGCTTGCGCAGGCCGCGCACACCGGATGAGCTGTGCAGATCCGTCTCGAACTGCGCCGCCAGCGGCTTGGCCAGCTCGGGGCCATAGACCACGGCGCAGACCTCGAAGTTGAGCCGGAAGCTGCGATTGTCGAAGTTGGCCGTGCCGATCATGGCGCAGTTGTCGTCCACCACCAGCGTCTTGGAGTGCAGCATGCGCTCCTTGTATTCCCAGACCTTCACCCCCGCGGCCATCAGCTCTTCGAAGTAGGACCGGGCGGCTGCGCTGACGATGAGCGAGTCGCTGCGGCGCGGCACCAGCAGCCGCACATCGACGCCGCGCAGGGCTGCGCTGGTCAGCGCCATCATCGCCGGCTCCCCCGGCACGAAATAGGGCGTGGTGAGCCAGGCGCGCTGCGTGGAGGCATTGATGGCCGCCACGTGCATGCGGTGAATGGCCTCCAGTTGCGAGTCGGGCCCGCTGGTGATGATCTGCACCGGGATGTCGCCCGCCTCCACGCGCGGAAGCAGTTGCGGCAGGTCGGCATCGATGTCGCGCGGCACGTCGCCGGTGGCGTAGGTCCAGTCTTCCAGGAAGGTCGTCTGCAGCCAGCGCACCACGCTGCCTTCCAGGCGCACATGCACGTCGTGATAGGCGTCGGGGCGGGTGCGCTTGTCTTCCTCGTCGGTGATGTTCACTCCACCCGTGAAGCCCACGCGGCCGTCGCACACCACGATCTTTCGGTGGGTGCGGTAGTTGGTCACGGGCCGCAGGCGGCGGCCGACCTTGGTATCGTGGAACAGCGCCACTTCGATGCCGGCCTCGCGCATGGGCGCCATGAACTTGCGCCCCACGCGCTTGGAGCCCAGGGCGTCGATCAGCAGCCGCACCGCCACGCCTTCGCGCGCGCGCTCGATCAGCAGGTCGCGCAACTGCGTTCCGATCTTGTCGGGCTCGTAGATGTAGTACTCCAGGTGGACGTGGTGCCTGGCCTCGCGGATCGCCTGGAAGATGGCGTCGTAGGTGCGGGCACCGCCCGACAGCAGCTCCACGCCGGTGGCGCTCGACACCGGCAGCCCGCAGGCGGCGGTACCCAGCGCCACCAATTGCCTGAGCGACGGCGGCGCCTTGTCCCGTGCCTCCCGCAGCAGGGCCACGTCGGCCTGCGCATGGGCGTTGGCCTTGCTGCGCAGGCGCTTGAGTCGCTGCTTCACCAGGCGCTGCGGCCCCAGGAAGTAGTAGATGAAGAAGCCGAGGATAGGAATGAGCGCGAGCGACAGGATCCAGCTCAGCGTGGAAACCGGCGAGCGCTTCTGCATCACGATCCAGACCGACAGCACCGCGATGTACGCGCTCCAGGCCAGCGACAAGCCGGTCTTCCATTGGGCGCTGATCTCGGGCAGGGTCAAGGTTGGATTCGCTTGGGTGGCGGACAAAGAAAAAGGCCGGTGCGAATGCTACCGGCCTTTTGAGAAGCCCGAAGATTTCGGGCTGGAGACAATCATCAGCCTGCCGCTGCCTCTTCGGCCTCGGGCTTGTTCTTGCCTTCCTTCTTGGGCAGCGGAACGATGTCCAGCAGCACCTCGCCCTTGTCGTCCAGGTCGACCGTCAGGCGACCGCCTTCGGTCAGGCGGCCGAACAGCAGTTCGTCGGCCAGGGCGCGGCGGATGGTGTCCTGGATCAGGCGCTGCATGGGCCGTGCACCCATAAGCGGATCGAAGCCCTTCTTCGCCAGGTGCTTGCGCAGGGCGTCGGTAAAGGTGACTTCCACCTTCTTCTCGGCCAGCTGCGTTTCCAGCTGAAGCAGGAACTTGTCGACCACGCGCAGGATGATCTGCTCATCGAGCGCCTTGAAGCTCACGATCGCATCCAGGCGGTTGCGGAACTCGGGCGTGAACAGGCGCTTGATGTCACCCATCTCGTCGCCGGCCTGGCGCGGGTTGGTGAAACCGATGGTCGCCTTGTTCATGGTCTCGGCACCCGCGTTCGTCGTCATGATGATGATGACGTTGCGGAAGTCGGCCTTGCGTCCGTTGTTGTCCGTCAGCGTGCCGTGGTCCATGACCTGCAGCAGCACGTTGAAGATGTCCGGGTGCGCCTTCTCGATCTCGTCGAGCAGCAGCACCGCATGCGGCTTCTTGGTGACGGCCTCGGTCAAGAGCCCGCCCTGGTCGAAGCCCACGTAGCCCGGAGGCGCGCCGATCAGGCGGCTGACGGCATGGCGCTCCATGTACTCGGACATGTCGAAGCGGATCAGCTCGATGCCCATGATGAAGGCCAGCTGCTTGGCAGCCTCGGTCTTGCCCACGCCGGTGGGGCCGCTGAA
>JAFECZ010000294.1 GCA_018241905.1 Pseudomonadota bacterium | reverse complement strand
CGGTTCGACGGCCAGAAGCCGGCCGCCTTGAAGCCCAGCAGGCCTTGCGACTGCACGTCGCCGGACTTGATGCCGAAGATGCCGCCCGTCTCGAGCGCCTCGCGCACCACCGGAAACACGCGGCCTTCGCGCTCGCTGTGGAGGATGAACGCTTCCCGCACAGCCGAAAGCACTGCCTCCGGTGCCATGAGTTGCCCGACCTGGTCGTTGTCAAGCAGGAGCAATCGGGCCTGGCTTGTTGCCGTCGTCATGCATACAGCTCCGCAATGGCGCCTGCATTCTTGATGCCGGTGCCGCTCAGGATCACGACGGTCTCTTCGCTTGCCTTGATCGTGCCGCCTTGAATCAATCGGTCGAACCCGGCAACCGCCGTCGAGGAGGTCAGTTCCGGCAACAAGCCGAGCAGGGCGATGCGCCTGAGCGCAGCGACGATGGCCTCTTCCTCCAGCGCCACGGTGCTGCCGCCGCTCTCGCGCACGGCCGTCACCACTTCCTTCAGGCGCAGCGGGTTGGCAATGGCCGTGCCCTCGGAGATCGTCTTGCGGACCTCGCGCGCCACCGGTGTCGTGACACCCGCCCGGAAGCTGGCGTCGATGGGCGAGCAGTTCAGCGGCTGGCACACGAAGAGGCGCGGCATCCTGCGGATCTGCCCGGCGCGCAGGAGTTCGGAAAAGGCCATGTGGCAGCCCAGCACGTTGCTGCCCGCACCCGCAGGCATGACGATGTTGTCGGGCGCCTTGAAGTTCAGGTCTTCCCAGATCTCGTAGCCGATGGTCTTCGTTCCTTCGAGGAAGAAGGGCTGCCAGTTGTGGCTGGAGTAGAAGATGCTGCCGGACTGGCGCACGGCCTCGTTCTCGCACTCCTGGCGCGGGCCTTCGACCAGCTGCACCTCGGCGCCGTAGGCGCGCATCTGCGCAATCTTGGGTGGCGATGCGAACGACGGCGCCAGGATCTTCACGCGCATGCCGCCGGCAGCGCCGTAGGCGGAGACCGAGGCACCGCCGTTGCCCGAGCTGTCTTCTAGCACGGCCTGCACGCCCTGCTGGCGCAGCACCGACAGCATCACCGTGGTGCCGCGGTCCTTGAAGCTGCTCGTGGGGTTGAACCACTCCAGCTTGAAGTAGGGCCGGTGCTCGCCCCATTCCTTTTGCACCAGCGGCGTGCAGCCTTCGCCCATCGAGATGGGGCCGGCGACCTCCAGGGGCAGCGATGCCCGGTAGCGCCACTGCGAACGCAGCGCGCCGTCGATGTCGTCGCGGGACATGCCGCGCTGCGGCGTGATCAGCAAGGGCTTGCGATCGTCGGAGCACCAGCGCGGCGAGTTCAGGTCGTAGGTCCGGCCGCTGACCGGCTCGACGTACATGGATTCATTCATTTCAACTTCCTCCTCGAATCAGGGAACGGCGCGCTGCGGAACGCTCATGGCGTTGACCGAGTCCAGCGCTTCGATGGATGCGGGCATGTCGACCCGTTGGCCTTCCCAGTAGGCGATGGCCATGGTGGCCACGCCGTTGCCGACCACGTTGGTGACGGTGCGGATGACGTCCATCAGCCGGTCGACACCGAGGATGAGCGCCAGGCCGGCCAGCGGAATGTCGGGAAACATGGCCAGCGACGCGGCCAGTGCCACAAAGGCGCCGCCGCTGACCGCAGCCAGGCCCTTGGACGTGAGCAGGAACACCAGCAGCAGCGCAAACTGCTCGGCAAGGCCGACCTGCACGCCCGCCGCCTGGGCGATGAACATCGCGGCCAGCGTCATGTACAGCGACGAGCCGTCCAGGTTGAACGAGTAGCCGGCAGGCACCACGAAGCCCACCACGTTCTTGCTGCAGCCCGCGGTCTCCAGCTTCTTGACCAGGCCGGGCAGCGCCGCCTCGCCCGAGGTCGTGGTGAAGGCGATGATCATCTCTTCCTTGATGTGGCCCATGAACTTCCACAGGCTGAACCTGGTCAGGTGCGCCACCGTTCCAAGCACGAACACGATGAACAGCAGGCAGCCGAGCCACACGAGCCCGATCAGCTTGAGCAGCGGCAGCAGCGACGCCAGGCCGAACTTGCCCAGGGTGAACGCCACGGCCCCGAACACGCCGATGGGGGCCAGCCGCAGGATCACGCCCACGACCTTGAAGGTTGCATCGGTGGCCAGGGTCAGCAGGTCGACCACCGGCTTGCCCCGGTCTCCCAGTGCGTACAGGCCGTAGCCGAACAGCAGGGACACCAGCAGGATCTGCAGCATCACGCCCGAGGCCAGCGCATCGAGCACCGTCTTGGGAATGATGTTGAGCAGGAACTCGGTCGTGCTGAGCGACTTCGCGCCTTCGGCGAACTTCGACACCGTCGCGGCGCCGTCGGCCGGTATGGCAAGGCCGGCGCCGGGCTGGAAGATGTTGGCCAGCGCAAAGCCCAGGATCAGCGCCACGGTGCTGATCACCTCGAAGTAGACGATGGCGCGAAAGCTGAGCTTGCCCAGGCCGCTGCCCTTGCTCATGCCCGCAAAGCCGGTGACCACCGTCAGGAAGACGATCAGGCCGGCGACCATCTTGATGAGCTTCACGAACCCGGTCGCCAGCGCGTTGAGCTCGACGCCGTATTTCGGCCAGAAGTAGCCCACCACGATGCCGAGGACCAGGCCCACGACGAGCTGGAAGGACAGCGAGTAGTAGATGGGCTTCTTGCCCGCGCCGGCTGGGGATGCTGTTGACATGGTGGTTGTCTCCGTTTGATTCGAGATGGCGAGCCGCCCGCCGCCTTCAGGCAGGCCGGATGTGGCGTGCATGGAATTGTCTTGGACGAAGTGTCTAACATTGGATAAATAGTCCAATGAGGGAATGCACCAATAGCCGCCCCTTGGCGATATCGCCAAGACAAAATGACCAACTATCGATAAACTGTCCAGATGAAGAAGAAGGCGCTTACCACCGAACAGCAGACCATCCTCGAGCAGGTGAAGCACATTGCTTCGGCGCTGGGCGCAACCCTGGCGCCTTTCACCGAGGTGGTGGTGCACGACCTGCGCTCGCCGCAGCACGCCATCCTGGCGATCCACAACAACCTGTCGGGCCGCCATGTGGGCGACCCCGCCACCGAGCTCGGCCTGGCGCGAATCGCCGACGACGAATACCCCCAGGTGCTGGCCAACTATGCCAACCAGTTCGCCGACGGGCGGCGTGCCAAGAGCACCTCCATCGGCATCAAGGATTCAGAAGGCCACTACTTCGCGGCCTTGTGCCTGAACGTCGATGTCACGGTCTTCCGCGGGCTCGCCACGATGATCGAGCAGTTCTCTGCCACCAGCGGCGACAGCGGCGGCAAGGAGTCACTGGACCCGGGCAACGCGGACGCCATCCGGGATCGCATCGACCGGTTTGCCATGACGCTGGCCACCACGCCGCGGGCCCTGCGCACCGACCAGCGGCGCGACCTGGTCCAGACCTTGAAGGGCGAGGGCTTCCTGGAGCTGAAGCGCTCGATGGATACGGTGGCGCAGCACCTGGGCGTGTCGCGCGCCACCGTCTACAACGACGTCAAGTAGCGCTGCTGCGGCGCCAGACGCTCAGCTGTAGCGCTTTTCCAGCGCGTCCCACTGCGGCTTGCCCACCAGCCGCTGGCGCTCCGCAAAGGGCGTGACCAGGCCGCTGGATTCCTGCACTTCCTTCTCGTCGCGCAGCACCGTCAGCGCCTTCTGCATGCCGGCCAGCGCGCCTTGCAGCGCGGCGTTGGCATACAGCACGATGCCGTAGCCCAGCTCGCCCAGCTGCTGCGCGTTGAAGATGGGCGTCTTGCCGCCGATCACCATGTTCATCAGCTGCGGCTTGCCGGCCAGGCGCCGGGGCAGGGCGCGCACTTCCTCCTCGGTGGTCACCGCCTCGACGAAGAGGATGTCGGCCCCCGCCTCGGCGAACTTCTGCGCGCGCTCGATGGCGGCCTCGAAGCCGTGCACCGCGGCTGCGTCGGTGCGGGCCATGATCATCAGGTCCGCATCCTGGCGCGCGTCCACCGCCGCCTTGATCTTGCTCACCGCTTCCTCGGTGGAGATGACTTCCTTGCCCGAGAAGTGGCCGCAGCGCTTGGGCGCCACCTGGTCCTCGAACTGGATGCAGTCGGCGCCGGCGCGCTCCAGCGTGCGCACCGTGTGGCGCACGTTCAGCGCATTGCCGAAGCCCGTGTCGGCATCGACGATGAGCGGCAGGCCCACCGCATCGCGGATGCGCGCCGTGTGGTCGGCAATCTCGGCCAGTCCCATGAAGCCCTGGTCGGGCATGCCGAACCACATGTTGGTCACGCCCGCGCCGGTGATGTAGATGGCCTCGAAGCCCAGGTCCTCGATGACGCGGGCCGACAGGGCGTTGAATGCGCCTGGCACCAGCACGCCGCGGCGCGCCTCGGCCAGCGCGCGCAGGGTCTTGCGGGTGCTGGTGCTTGTCATGTCGTTTCTCTTCTTTTCTTCACTCTTCCTTCATGCCCGTGGCCTTGACGACCGCGCCCAGGCGGGCACGTTCCTCGTCCACGAACTTCACGAAGGATTCGCGCGTGCCGCCGATGGGCTCGATGCCCACGGCCTTCAGGCGCTTGATGGTTTCGGGGTCCTTCATGGCCTTGTCCACCGCGTCGGCCATCTTGTCGAGAATGGCCTGCGGCGTGCCGGCCGGCGCGTGCACGCCGGCCCAGTGCGCAATGCGGATGTCGTCGAAGCCCTGTTCCACCGCGGTCGAGAGCTGCGGGTAGGCCGAGATGCGCTGCGTCCAGGTGGTGGCCAGGGGCTTGAGCTTGCCGGCCTTGATGTAGGGCAGCACCACGATGCTGGCCTCGGAGGTGGCGTCCACCTGGTTGCCCAGCACGGCGGTAATCGATTCGGAGCCGCTCTTGTAGGGCACCAGGTCCAGCTTGGCGCCGTGGTTCTTCTCCAGCAGCCCTTCGACGAAATGCGGCGTGCTGCCGGTGCCGGCGGTGGCAAAGTGCAGGCCCTTGCCCTTCTTCGATGCGGCAACGAATTCCTTCAGGTCCTTGTACGGTGCATCGGCGGGCGCGACGATCACCGAGGGCGCCAGGCCGACCATGGCCACGGGCACCAGGTCGCTGTCCTTGTAGGGCACCTTGCGGATCATGCTGTTGGAAATGACGCCGGCCGCGCTGATGAGGAAGGTGTAGCCGTCGGGCGCGCTCTTGGCCACCACGTCGGTGCCCAGCATGGCGCCGGCACCGGGCTTGTTGTCCACGATGATGGGCTGGCCCAGCACCTTCGATGCGCCTTCGGCGGCTGCGCGGCCCAGCAGGTCGTTGGCGCCGCCGGCCGAGAAGGGTACGACGAAGCGGATGGGCTTGGTCGGCCAGGCTTGCTGGGCCTGCACCGGCGCCATGGCGGCCAGTGCGCAGGCCGAGAGTGCAAGCACGGCGGCGCGGCGCCGAGTGAATCGGATGTTCGTCATGGGAGGGTCTCCTGGATGTGGATGTCGAGGTTTTCAGGACCCGGCGCACGGCCGGTGAAGTCCATGATGCCACCGCGAGGCGCCTGGCCGCGCAGTTGGCGGCAGTGGCTTACCCGGGCACGCGCACCCAGCCTTCCATCAGCACCCGCGCACTGCGGCTCATCAGCGCCTTCGTCACGGTCCACTGGTCGCCGTCCTGCCTTGCCTGCGCGCCAACGCGCAAGGTGCCCGACGGATGGCCGAAGCGCACGGCCTGCCGCTCGCCGCCCCCGGCTGCAAGGTTGACCAGCGTGCCGGGCACCGCCGCGGCCGTGCCGATGGCCACCGCGGCCGTGCCCATCATCGCGTGGTGCAGCTGGCCCATCGACAGGGCGCGCACCAGCAGGTCGATGTCCCTGGCCTCCACGGCCTTGCCGCTGGACGCCACGTAGCTTGCCGGCGGCGCCACGAAGGCGATCTTGGGCGTGTGCTGTCGCCTGGCGGCCTCGGTCACGTCCTTGATCAGGCCCATCTTCACCGCACCCCTGGCGCGAATGGCCTCGAAGCGTGCGAGCGCCGCCGTGTCGCCGTTGATGGCGGCCTGCAGCTCGGTGCCGGTGTAGCCGATGTCCGCGGCGTTGAGGAAGATGGTGGGGATGCCGGCATTGATGAAGGTGGCCTTGAAGCTGCCAACGCCGGGCACTTCCAGCATGTCGACCACGCGCCCGGTGGGGAACATCGCGCCGCTCTCGCCCTCGTCGGCCGGGTCCATGAATTCGAGCTGCACTTCTGCCGCTGGAAACGTCACGCCGTCGAGCTCGAAGTCGCCGGTTTCCTGCACTTGCCCGTCGCTGATCGGCACATGCGCGACGATGGTCTTGCCGATGTTGGCCTGCCAGATGCGCACGGTGCAATGCCCGTCGCGTGGAATGCGGGCGGCATCGACCAGGCCGTTGGCAATGGCAAAGGGCCCCACCGCCGCCGAGAGGTTGCCGCAGTTGCCCGACCAGTCCACGAAGGGCTGGTCGATGGACACCTGGCCGAAGAGGTAGTCCACGTCGTGCTCCGGCCGCGTGCTCCTGGAGAGGATCACCGCCTTGCTGGTGCTGGAAGTGGCCGCGCCCATGCCGTCGATCTGCTTGCCGTAGGGGTCGGGGCTGCCGATGACGCGCAGCAGGAGCGCGTCGCGCGCGGCGCCGGGCTGCTGGGCCGCCTCGGGCAGGTCTTGCAGGCGGAAGAACACGCCCTTGCTGGTGCCGCCG
>JAFECZ010000293.1 GCA_018241905.1 Pseudomonadota bacterium | reverse complement strand
CGCCCCATCGACACGCCGCCCTTCTACGGCTACCCGCTTCGCCCCGGCGTGACCTTCACCTACCTGGGCCTCAAGGTCGACGCGCATGCTGCCGTGCACTTCGGCGGCAAGCCGAGTCCGAACCTTTTCGTGGCCGGCGAAATGATGGCGGGCAACGTGCTCGGCAAGGGCTACACGGCCGGAGTCGGCATGGCCATCGGCACGGCCTTCGGGCGCATCGCGGGCACGCAGGCCGCACGCTCGGCCGCCGCAGCAAAGGAGGTGAAGCATGCACTCGCTTGATGCACTGACGCGCGAGGCGGCGTCGCTGGCGAGCGGCTCGCCGCGCGTCATCCCGATCCTGAACGAACGCGAGGCGGAGGTTGGCCGGCAGATGCAGATCTGCAACGCCTGCCGCTACTGCGAAGGCTTCTGCGCCGTCTTCCCGGCGATGACGCGCCGCCTGGAATTCGGGCAGGCGGACATCCACTACCTGGCCAATCTCTGCCACAACTGCGGGGCGTGCCTGCACGCCTGCCAGTACGCGCCGCCCCACGAGTTCGCGGTCAACGTCCCGCGTGCGATGGCCCAGGTGCGGGCACAGACCTATGCCGACTACGCCTGGCCGCCTTCACTGGGCCGCCTGTACCAGCGCAACGGATTGACGCTGTCGCTGGCGCTGGCGGCAGGGCTGGCGCTGTTCCTGATGCTCGCGGTAGCCTTCAACGGCAGCTTGTGGGGCGGGCCGCTGCAGGGCAACTTCTACCGGCTGTTTCCGCACAACCTGCTGGTCGGCCTGTTCGGCCCGGTGTTCGTGTTCGTCGTTGTTGCGCTGGGCAAGGGCATCTCGCGCTTCTGGCGCGAGCTCAAGCCCGCGACCGGATCGGCACCGCTGCACATCGCAGCCACGGCCGAAGCCGCCGATGCGGTGCTGCGCCTGAAGTACCTGGACGGCGGCCACGGCGCCGGATGCCACGACGAGGACGACGCCTACACCCTGCGGCGCAGGCGCTTTCACCACTTCACCTTCTACGGCTTCATGCTGTGCTTTGCGGCGACCTGCGTTGCCACGCTCTATCACTACGTGCTGGGCTGGCATGCGCCCTATGAGCTGCCCAGCCTGCCCAAGCTGCTGGGCGTGGCCGGGGGGTTGAGCCTCATGGTGGGCACGGCCGGCCTGTGGCGCCTCAACCGGCGCCGCAACCCGCTGCAGGGCGACCCGGCGCAAAAGCCGATGGACCTGGGCTTCATCGCCCTGCTCTTCCTCACCAGCGCAAGCGGGCTGGCGCTGTGGCTGGGCCGTGCAACGCCGGCACTCGCGCTGCTGCTGTGCCTGCATCTTGGCGCGGTGATGGCCCTGTTCGCCACGCTGCCCTACGGCAAGTTCGCTCACGGCGTCTTCCGCACGGCCGCACTGCTGCGCCATGCGGTGGAAAAGCGCCTGCCGAATCCTGTGGGGCTCGGCGCCGACTGATTCCCCAAGACAACAACCCACCAGGAGACATGATGAACACCTTGAAGCTGCGGAATGCGGCCGTTCTTTTCGCCGGCGCGCTGATGATGCTGTCGGCACCGTCGCGGGCGCAGGACTTTCCGCCGAACAAGCCGGTCACGCTGGTGGTCGGGTTTGCCCCAGGAGGCGCGGCAGACGCTGCTGCGCGCCTGATCGCCAAGAAACTGGGCGAGAACATCGGCCAGAGCGTGATCGTCGACAACAAGGCAGGCGCCGGCGGCAACATCGCCCACCAGTTCGTGGCCAACGGCCCGGCCGACGGCTCGATGCTACTGTTCGGCTCGATCGGCCCCCTGACCATTGCGCCGCATGTCATGAAGGTTCGCTACGACCCGTTCAAGGACCTGGCGCCGGTCTCGGGAGGCGTGAACTTCCCCAACGTGCTGGTGGTGCACAAGGCGCTGGGCGTCAAGACCGTGGCGGAATTCGTTGCACTGGCGAAGAAGAAGCCGGGCAGCGTGGACTTTGCATCGACCGGCCCCGGCTCGGCCTCTCACCTGGCGGGGGAACTGTTCAACCAGCGCGCGGGCATCGCCATGGTCCATGTTCCCTACAAGGGAGGTGCGCCAGCCATGCAAGACCTGATGGGAGAGCGGGTGGCGTCGTACTTCTCGGCGCCGCCGACAGCCCTGCCGCAAGTGGAGGCTGGCAGGCTGATCGCGCTTGCGACCACCGGCCCAACGCGGCCGCTGTACCTGCCCGACATCCCGACGGTGGCCGAATCTGGCTACCCGGGCTTCGAAGCGCTCAACTGGTATGCCTTCGTCGCACCCGGCAGGACGCCCGGGCCGATTTTGGATCGATGGAACCGGGAGATCGTCAAGGCGCTGGGCGACCCGGGTGTGAAGGACGCGCTGAACAAGCACGGCCTGACGCCACAGCCCACCACCCGTGCGGAGCTCCTCGAATTCATGCGCAAGGAAGACGCCAAGTGGAGCGGCATCGTACGCGAGCGCAAGATTGCGGCCGAATAACCGGATCAAAGCCCGAGCCGAAAACTGCAAGGCGAATCCAATTTGCAAACAACGCAAATGACCGCAAGGGGCACTGACCTGCCTGTGACCTTGGCATCCGGGAACGGCAACTTTGCAGCGCAGATCGGCAGTAGCGGTTGCGGCGCCTGCACGGGAACGCGGGCGCTAGTGCTCTGTCCGCGAGGCGCGTGCTGCTTCCTACAACGACCTAAGAATCGCCCCATTCCCATGGATCGCGGCACGCGCCCGAAGCGAGAAATAACCGGCATGGCGGCAGGGCACTCCCAGTCCTCTCGGCGTTGACTCCCGGTGACGGTGTTCATCATGTTGGCCGGTCCGCGCCACGAGTTTCGGAGGCTTTCCCCAACGAGCAAATTGCTGCGACGTTGTCGCGAAAATTTCGAGTATTGGAGATCTTGCCGTTGTCCGATAGACAAATACACATTTCGGACAAGGAACTTAGAACGAGCAGCGCTTCGCTTGTTAGCCGCCGCCGGCGGAGTCCCGCAGGTTCTCGCGCAAAATACCGAGTTTTCGCGATGCGCTCGGCAGGCCGCTCTAGCCTCTGGCTGCCGGTGGGATTGCGCCGAGTCGTCCGGAGTCTACCCGCGAGCCGTAGCTCGCATGGATCTCGATACGCCCAGCCTGATAGCGGGGCTATTTCTTGGGTCGGAACTGCTTGGCGACATCGTCCCAGCCACACAAGGCGTCGGCCGTGGTGCTGTCCAGTCGGATGTGCTTCACTTGTTCGGGCGCAGGGTCAGCAAGTTCGATGTATGAATCATCGGTCAACGCTTCAGGGAAGATCGCCAGGCAGCGCCCGGGGCCCTTGGTGCTTTGATAGAGCACGCCTTCGAAGCCGGCCGCGCGGACCAGTTCCGCAAAGATCTGGCTGGGCGACGGCATGCCAAATTGCATGGGCTGCAGTCGCCAGTTGTTCGCCAGGACGGCGCGCTTGAGCTGGAACGGCGACTTGATCATGAAGTTGTCGCGATTGGGAATCTTGAGCTTTTTTTGCAGCCGCTTCGCGGTCGCTGGCATCTTGATTCGCCGAAAGACTCTGCAGATGGGCTTGAGCGCTTCGTCGTCGTTCAAGGGAAAGATGTTCAGCAGCTTTCCGCGCAGGATGACAGTCGAGTGACTCGCGGTGGGTGTCAACGCGAGGTCCTGCGCCGTCAAGCCATTCTTGGTTTCGTCGGAGGCCAACTGAAACTTCTCCCGAAAGGCCGTTTCGTAGTTCTCGGCGATGTACAGGGCCGGCCAGGCTTCCAAGGTCGAGTCATCGAGGTCGGTTCCCGCGTTGAAGCGGCCGCCCACGCCGTGCAGACTGCCCGCGCTGGACAGCGGAGCGAGGCCATAGCGATACGTGACGATGCGCGCCCAGGTCGTGAATTCCAGCTCAGTCCTGGGGGCGGCACGCAGAGCATCCAGCAATTCTTCTCGATACCTGCGGCGCTCGGGCTCCGTCTCAAAGTAGAGCGAGGCGCTGAGCTGGTCGATATCGCGGGAGGCCTCGGTCCATTTCTGGAGGCTGGCGGCGCTGAATCGGTCGAGTTCAAGAAGTCCCGGCGGACCGGGCGCCGGTGCGGGGGCAGGCGACGGTATTTTTCTTCTTGGCACGTCTCGAATGCGGGCGCGACGTGTCAGGCCGCCAAGGTTGGCTCGTAGCGCTGCGCATCACGCTCGCGCAGGGCATCGATGATGAAGCGCCGCAGGCGCTCGTAGCGACCCAGGCGAATCATGTCGCGGGGGGAAACGTCACCGAGTAGTGGATTGCGCGTCAAGAACCAGGTGGCCGCCTTGGCCACATCGCCGTCGAAGGTGGAGGCGACGAGGTTCATGGTGTTGGCGATTTCCGCCAAGCGCTCGCGAACCTGCTCGGGGATTGCGTCGTCGTAACGCACCGACTTGACGGACACCGACGCGAGATGGGACACGTCTTCCTTCTTCAGTCGAAGTGCCTCGGACACCTTGCGGGCATCGAAGTGCGTCCCGTAGCCAAATTGGAAGGCGTCCTTCGGCACGGAGTCAAAAAGACCAGTTGTTGCCATGAGCCACACCTAAAGCAGTTTGGGGGAAGGTTTGCGTTGAGTCCTTGATTCTACTATGGAACCGCGCTGTGAACATGATACAACCACATATTGACCACAAATCAGCCCAATTTGTCGGTGATTCCAGGGGCCGCGCTCCCGCTCGCCCGGAGCCGTGCGCTTGTAGCTTCTATCTCCGCGGTGGCAGCGCGTCGGGCTGCGCCCGATCTGCTTGAGTACCGAGCCCAAATCCGCTTTCTCATCGTCCTCCTCTGCGCGCCTCCTTTTGAGGCGTCCGCCCCTACTTCACCCAGAACATTGCGGAATTGGCTGCAGGCTGCCCTTGCGCATCTTCGAGCGCCTGGATCACCCCGCGCAGCCGCTCGCATTCCCGCTCGAGGGATGCGACCCAGGCGCGCGCGTGCTGGGCCTCGTTGAAGGCGTGCTCGTGCAGGGCGGACAGGCCCCAGCGGCTTTCGAACCACAGGGCCAGCTGCACGGCGCGGGGGGCTCTGCTGACGGATGGAAGCCATTGGATGAGGAGCCGCCGCCCAGAAGGTCTGGTTCGGTAGCAGCCGTCATTGCAAAGCTAGGGATTGCCTCGGTCCTCTTGCCCACCATCGCATTCGCGCTTGGCCTCCTCGTCTCGCAAGTCATTCCGGGTTGTCAGTGCGACGAAGGCGCTGGTTGCCACGGGTGTGGTCCAAACGCTGTCGTCGAGTTTCTTCTCTTTGGCGGCTTCGTCGGTGCGCTGTTTTCCTTGTTGACGATACTGCCCGGCGCACTTGTGCTTGCGGGACTTGTTGGCGTTGTCGGAAAATTGCGCTCATAGCAGCTGCATGGTGTGAAACTCGATCGACCCACGTCGGTGCGTTGTCAGGCCGCACTCGCTGGGTCTCGGACTAGAAGTGGTCCTCCTGCAGCAGGCGTGAGGCCGCATGCGTGCACGGCGGGCCCTGCTGCGTCAATGCGCGTCAATGCGCGCCGAGGGGCTCGTCGCGGGGCTCGGCGACGCGTACGTCGTCCCACCAGGCGAGCAGTCGTTTGAATTCACCGTCAAAGCCGATCTTGAGCAACTCTTCATAGATGACTGAGCAGGTCGCCGCTTCGCCCAGATCGAGCAGGCGTTCGTTGGCGACTTGCTCGCACCGGAGGTAGGCCGTCTTCAGGCTACTCACATCGCGGTCGATGGCCGCGTAGCTGCTTTCGGGTGTCTGCGCGTGCGGAATCGAGGCAGAGGTCGCTAACAAAATGGAGGCCGCCATGGTAGCGGCGACGGACGAATTACGATGATTGGTCATTGAGCCTCCGATGACAGCTGGGTGCCGTCCGCCATTTCACCTGTACGACCGCGCGCGGTCATAAGCGATCTACGGCTTCGACGGATCTCGCGGCCATGGCAGGCTTACTCGAGCACCCCCGTCAACACGCAGCCCGCAGTCGCGACAGATCTCAATTCAAGGACACGTTGTGGTATCCACCCAGTTCGGTTCGACGAAAGGCGCCCACGGGCACGCGCTGGTCCTCCAGGTTCTTGAAGTGCACAAGAATCTGAGAGTGATCGCGTTCCCAGCACCCCCGCAGTGAGGTACCGTCCAGGGCAGTGAGATAGGCCACATGGGTCGGCGCGCTGCAGGTGCCCACGTCGTCGGTCAGGGCCATCTCGCTGCCTTGGTCGCCAGTCGCCAGGAAGGTGATGCTCGGATGCACATTGCACGCTGCGATGGCAACGCAAACTGTGATGAGGACAGGGGCTTGCAAGTTACTCATGACGCAACCCTCCAGTAGAAAGGCCAAGTCGATGCGCAGGCAACAAGAAGACAAGTGCACTCAAGAGGATTGCGTTGTCTTCGATGTCGCAACCCGGCCGGGCTTGACGTGCAGACCCGGCTGATCGCGAGTGCACTGATGCTACGAAGCGCGTTCGTGCATGTCATCTCTAACATAAGTAATAGGTATTAATGTCAAGGCCGGCTCCTTGCCCTGTCTATTGCTCAATTCCGATCGCAGCCTGGCTGGTGAGCTGCCTCGCGCCTCGCTCTGGTTCGGGTCGCCCGGTCGGCCGTTGAGGGGACACGTTGAAGGCCAAAGCTGGCTCTCACGCAGGTCGACTTAGTCCCGAGACTTGGGGATCAACCTGAAGACCGCGCGCGAGATTGGGTACCCCTATCCCACGCGAATTGACAA
>JAFECZ010000292.1 GCA_018241905.1 Pseudomonadota bacterium | reverse complement strand
GACCAGCGACTCGATCTGCGCGGCACTCGAGACAAAGGGCGGGGCCAGCTGGATGGTGTCGCCGCCGAAGCGCACATAGAAGCCCTTCTCCCAGCAGCGCATCGCGATCTCGTAGGGGCGGCGCGTCGGCTCGCCCGGGTAAGGCGCAATGGTCAGCCCCGCGGCCAAGCCGTAGTTGCGGATGTCCAGCACATGCCTGGCGCCCTTGAGCCCATGCACCGCGGCCTCGAACACCGGCGCCAGTTCGCGGACCCGGGCCGGCGCGTCCTCCTTTTCCAGCACGTCGAGCGTGGCGAGCGCGGCGGCGCAGGCCACCGGATGCGCCGAGTAGGTGTAGCCGTGCGGAAACTCGATGTTGTGCTCGGCCCCGGCCGCGGCCATGAAGGCGTCGTGGATCTCCGCCGTCGCCACCACGCCGCCCATCGGGATCACGCCGTTGGTCACCTGCTTGGCAAAGTTGATCATGTCCGGCACCACGCCGAAGGCATCCGATCCGGTCCACGCACCGGCGCGGCCGAAGCCGGTGATGACCTCGTCGAAGATCAGCAGGATGTTGTTCTGCGTGCAGATCTCGCGCAGCCGCTGCAGGTAGCCCACGGGCGGGATGAGCACGCCGGCCGAGCCGGCAAAAGGCTCGACGATCACCGCGGCGATGTTCGAGGCGTCGTGCAGCGCAATGAGTTCCAGCAGTTCGTCGGCCAGTTCGCGTCCGTTGGGCGGCATGCCCTTGCTGAAGGCGTTGCTCGCCAGCAGCGTGTGCGGCAGGTGGTCCGCGCTGATGCCTTCGCCGAACAACTTGCGGTTGCCGCCGATGCCGCCCACGCTGATGCCGCCGAAGTTCACGCCGTGGTAGCCCTTGGCACGGCCGATGAGGCGGGTCTTGGCGGGCTGGCCCTTGAGGCGCCAGTAGGCGCGGGCCATCTTCAGCGAAGTGTCGGCCGCCTCCGAGCCGGAGCCGACGAAGAACACGTGGTCCAGCCCGGCGGGCATCCTGGACGTGATGCGCTGGGCAAGCTCGAAGGCCATCGGGTGAGCGAACTGGAAGGGCGGCGCGTAGTCCAGCCTGGCGACCTGGGCGCTCACCGCCTGCACGATCTCGGGGCGCGCATGGCCCAGGCCGCAGGTCCACAGGCCCGACAGGCCGTCGAAGATCCGGCGCCCGTTGGAGTCGCGGTAATGGCAGCCATCCGCCTCCACCAGCAGTCGCGGGTCCTTCTTGAACTGGCGGTTGCCGGTGAAAGGCATCCAGTACGCATCGAGCTGCGCTTGCGAGGGCTGCGGGAAGGCGCGGGAAATGTCGCTGAGGTCCATGGCAGAAAAAGGGGCGAATTGAGTTGGATTCGAGCCGGATTCTGGGGAGGGCTTCACTCTCAGTAAACTGCCTTCTTTGCCAGTTCACTTTCAAAGGATTGAAACTTTCATGGTCAAGAAGGCGTTGCTTGGCCAGGTCGCCGACACCGAGATCCGGCTGCTGCGCATCTTCAAGGCGGTGGTCGAATGCGGCGGGCTCTCGGCCGCCGAGCTGGAGCTGAACATCGGCCGCTCCACCGTGAGCCGGCATGTGAAGGAGCTGGAGGAGCGCCTGGGCCTGGTGCTGTGCCGGCGCGGCCGGGCCGGCTTTGCGCTGACCCCCGACGGGCAGCGCGTCTACGACGGGGCCGCGCAGTTGCTGGACGCCATGGAGGCGTTCCGATCCGGCGTGCGCGACATGCATGCCGGGCTGGTGGGCACGTTGTCCATCGGCCTGTTCGACAAGACCGTGACCAACCCCGGCGCCCACATCGGCGAGGCCATCCGGCATTTCAGGCGCCGCGCGCCCGAGGCGCTGATCGACGTCACCGTCGGCACGCTCAGCGACATCGAGTCGCGCGTGATGGACGGGCGCCTGCACGTGGCCGTCGTGCCCGACCACCGCCGCTCCGACAGCCTGGACTACGAGCACCTGTTCGGCGAGACGATGCACCTGTACTGCGGCCGCCTGCACCCGCTGTTCGAAGCCGGCCACAAGGACCTTTCCTGGGACGAACTGCAGGACTACGACTACGCGGGCCTGGCCTTCCACTCGCCCAACATGGAGGCCACGCACCGGTTCCGCCTGCGCCGCACGGCCACCGTGAGCGACCAGGAGGCGGTGGCTTCGCTGATTCTCTCGGGCTGCTATCTCGGCTTCCTGCCGGACCACTACGCGGCCAGCTTCGTGGCCGGCGGACTGATCCGGAAGGTGGAGAGTCCGCCGTGCTCCTACGAAGTCCAGTTCGTCGCGATTTCGCGCAGGTCGCCCACGCCTGCGCGCCTGACGGCGACCTTCATGGAGGCGCTGCGCCTGAGCCACCAGGCCTGATGCCCGCCCCCGGGGGCGCCGTCGCTACGGCACGACAGGGCGCCCGCCGCTACCCCAGATGAAGCTTGTCGGGGTCAGGCTCGCCAAGCACAATCCGCCCGCCCCGACGTTGGGGCCGGAGGGATTGATGAAGAAAGCTCGCTTCCTGGCGCTGTGTGCGCTCGTTCCAGTCATGGGTCTTCTGGGCGCCTGCGCGACCGGGCCGGCTTCCTCGCCCGGCAGTTCGCTGGCAAGAATTGCGCAGACCCAGACGCTCAAGCTCGGCTACCGCGAAGACGCCCAACCCTTTTCCTTCAAGGCCCCCGACGGCAAGCCGGCCGGCTATTCCGTGAGCCTGTGCCAGAAGGTGGCGACAGCGATTCAATCCCAGCTCAAGCTCACCAGGCTCGACGTGCAGTGGGTGCCGGTCACCGCCGGCTCGCGCATGCAGGCCGTGACGGACGGCAGCGTCGACATCGAGTGCGGCAGCACCACCCGCACGCTCGGCCGCGAGCAGCAGGTGGACTTCAGCAACACCATCTGGGTGGAAGGCGCCTCCTTCGTTACGCTGGCATCCGCACCGATCAATCGCGCGGCCGACCTCAACGGCAAGCGCGTGGGCGTGATTGCCGGCACCACCACCGACACCGTGCTCAAGAGCATGACGGCGCGCGGCATCGTGCCGGTGTTCGTGCCCGCCCAGACGCACACCGAAGGCATTGCCGCCGTGCGCGCCGGCAAGGTCGACGCCTACGCCACCGACCGGCTCATCCTGGTGGGCGAAGTGCTTGGCCGGCCCTCCGACGTGGCGCTCAAGCTCAGCGACGACTACCTGTCCATGGAGCCCTACGCGCTGATGATGCGCCGCGACGCCGACCTGCGGCTGGCCGTCAACCGCGCGCTGGCGCAGACCTACCGAAGCGGCGAGATCATCGAGGTGTTCCGCCAGTCGTTTCCGTCCGGCGCGCGGCCTTCGGCGCTGGTCGAGGCGGCTTATGTGCTGAACGCGCTGTCGGAGTAGCCCAGGCATCGGCACGCACGGCGCGCCGGCCTGGCCCCGGCGTCAGGCTCAGCGCCCGCCCCTGCGCCGGCCAAGCGCCGCCACGGACGTGCCCAGCACCACCACGGACGCGGCGAACAGGCCCGCATCCTTCAACAGGAACTGGCCCAAGTCCACCGAGATCGCCGGAAAGCCCAGTTGCGGCGCGGCGACGCCGGGCGTCTGAACATGAAACTGAGCGTCACCACGAACAGGCCCATGGAAAGCAGGCCGCCCAGCGCCGACAGGACCGGCGACAGCAGCCGCGCCGCGATCAGCAGGCCGATGGCGATCTCCAGGACGCCGAGAAGATTCGAGACCTCCCGTACCGTGAGCAGCCCATACGTCCAGGACAGCAATGGGCTGTTGGCCACCAGACCCTGAATGCCGTTGGCCTCGTACTCGGTGAATTTCATCGCACCGAACCAGAGGTAGATGATGGTCAGCGCCAGGTAGATGAAGAAGACGCCGATGCTCGCGATGTGGATGCCCGCTTGTTCCACACCACGAACCGGCTCAGGCGGCGGGGACGAGATCGCCCCGCCCATGACAGAGTCTTGCATGTTGTTTCCCCCCTGCGTTTGCTTTTGAAATCGCAGGCAGAGTGGACACGACAGCAGGCTGGCGTGGTGAACTTATTGACTGATTTTTACTAACTTCAATTTCTGTTACTTGACCAGCAGGCCACGCGCAGCCTGCCGCACCTCGGGCGACGAAAAGCGAAAGGCCGCGCGGTCCAGCAGGTAGTGGATGAAGCCGCTTGCAAAACCAAGGGCCAGCAGCACCGGCACAAAAGGCGACGAACGAAGCCACCATGCGGCCTCGCCGAAGATGCGGTCGGCATAGACGTAGTCGTCGGGCACCGCCTCCACCTCCAGCACGGGCAGCAGCAGCACGGAGATGATGGCCAGCACAAGCAGCACCGCCCAGCCGCGACGGTTGACCGGCTCCAGCAGGCGATGCCAGCGCGTGGTTGCGGCCTGCCCCGCGCCCGAGGCCGCGAGCGAGGTCAGGCCCATGGCCGCACTCCAGTGCTGAACGCTCCACAGCACGATGAACAGGAAAGGCGCCTCTGCAAAGAAGGCCACGAGCACCATGGCCGCCATGCCCAGCACGTAGGCGATGCGCGGCAGGGACGGACGGCCCGAGCGCAGTTCCGCGCCCAGCATGAGCCCCGTCAGGCCCACGACCAGGGCAATGCCGCCATCGTGCAGCACGCGCGCCAGCAGGTCCGAGCCGTCCGTGCCCAGCCAGGGGTCGATCCAGCGCTCCTGAAAGGCGATCGATCCGCTCAGCGCCTGCGCCAGCACCACCAGGCCACCTCCGACGACCAGCGAGAACCACCGGTCGAGCCGCCGAACATTCGGCGCCGATGCCCGGCCCGCCCGGGCACGGTAGAGGCTGAGCAAGCCGAAGTGCTGCGCGGCGAAATGGTGGCTCACGAGCACGAAGTCGAACACCACCAGCCAGACGACGCGCTCTTCCAGCGGCATGGGCAGCACGCTCTCGGGCGCGAGCATGACGGCGAAGCAGGCGACGGCAATGGCCAGCGGCGCCACCACAAAGCGAAGCCGCTGGCGCGCCAGCAGCGGGCGATAGGCCGGCGTTGCGTAGGCCAGCCATGCCGAGGAGACGCGGTGGCCGAACCACAGCGGCACTGTCAGCACGAAGAACAGCATGTCGACCGGGCTGTGGCGCACGTCATCGTGGCCCTGCGCGAGCAACAGCACCAGCGGCACCAGCCACAGCGGATTCAGGATCCAGACGAGATCCCAGGCCGGGCTCTTGATGTAGCGCATGCTGCCGGCCGCTAGAAATGGAACCCGGCACCGGCGTCGCCCGGAGGCGAACCGAAGGCTGCTGCTGCCCACGCCGGCAAGGCCATGCGCCTTGCCGGGCGCGCCCTTTTTCTCGTGCATCGCGGCATGCCGTCTCCTGCGGCCCCGGAAGGCCAGTGCGGAACCTGGGACAGATCGATCTTGCTCAGCGATTCTTTCCCGTCCGAGACCCGCATGAGGACAGAGGAAAACCCAATGGAATTCGGCAACCGATGCGCAGGTTTCCGCGCCGGTTCGCCGGCCGCATCCGCATCGGCGCCCGCTGGCGCGGGGCGCCTACGGGTCGATCTCGAGGTTGTCGATGAGGCGCGTGCTGCCCAGCCGCGCGGCCGCCAGCACGACCAGCGGTTCGCCGCCGCGGGGTGGCTGCAGGTCGCTTTGGCGGCGCAGCGCCACGTAGTCCGGCTTCCAGCCGCGGGCGGCCAGCGACATGGTGGCGCGTGCCTCGATGGCGGCGAAATCGCGCTCGCCGTCGCGCACGGCCTGGGCCACCGAGCGCAAGGCGGCCGACAACTGATTGGCCTGGATGCGCTCCTGCTTGTCGAGATAGCCGTTGCGCGAAGACAGGGCCAGGCCGTCGTCCGCGCGCTCGGTTTGCGCGCCCACCACCTCGATCGGCAACGCAAACTGCCGCACCATGTGGCGGATCACCATCAGCTGCTGGTAGTCCTTCTTGCCGAACACGGCCACGCGCGGCTGCACGCAGGCAAACAGCTTCATCACCACGGTGCACACGCCGATGAAGAAGCCGGGACGGAACTCGCCCTCGAGCGTGTCGGCGATGCGCGGGTCCGGGTGCACCTTGCAGGTCTGCGGCTCGGGGTAGAGCGCCTTCTCGTCGGGCGCGAAGAGCACGTCGCAACCCACCGACTGCAGCTTCTCGCAGTCGCTGTCCCAGGTGCGAGGATAGGTGTCGAAGTCCTCGTGCGGCAGGAACTGCAGGCGGTTGACGAAGATGCTGGCCACGCTCACGTCGCCCAGCGTGCGCGCGGTCTTCACCAGCGACAGATGGCCCTCGTGAAGGTTGCCCATGGTCGGCACGAAGGCGGTGCGGCGCGCATCGCCAAGGATCTCGCGCAGCTCGGGAATCGTTCTTGCGATTTGCATGGGAAGGTCCTCTTGTCTTCTCTTGCTACCAGGCGTGCACGGCGTCGTCGGGAAAGCTGCCGTCCTTCACCGCATGAACGAAGGTGCGCAGGGCCTGCTCGATGCCATCGGCGCCGGCCATGAAATTGCGAACGAACTTCGCCGGCTTGCCCAGGTGAATGCCCAGCATGTCGTGCAGCACCAGCACCTGGCCCGAGGTGCCGCTGCCCGCGCCAATGCCGATGGTGGCGCAGCGAGCGAGCTCTGCCGTGACGGCGCGGGCCAGCTTGGCCGGCACCATTTCCAGCACCAGCATGGCCGCGCCGGCATCCTGCAGCGCGCGAGCGTCCTGGCACAGGCGGCCCGCCGAGGCTTCGTCACGCCCCTGCACGCGGTAGCCG
>JAFECZ010000291.1 GCA_018241905.1 Pseudomonadota bacterium | reverse complement strand
ACGGCTTCCGGGTCGGCGGTCATGCAGGGCGGCGGGCTGCTCTCGGTGCTCTGGCTGGCCAACAAGCTGGCCGAGTTCGGCCTGGCCCTCGAAGCGGGAATGCAGGTGATGTCCGGCTCCTTCACGCGGCAATACCGCGCGCAGCAGGGCATGCGGGTGCAGTCCTCGTTCGACCGCTTCGGCGTGGTCGCCGCGGATTTCGTCTGAGGCAGGAGGCCGCATGGACCTGGGAATCAAGGGCAGGACGGCGCTGGTGTGCGCTGCCAGCAAAGGGCTGGGCCGCGCCTGCGCGATGGCACTGGCAGAAGACGGCGTGTCGCTGACCATTGCGGCGCGCGGCGCCGAGGCGCTCGAGGCCACGGCGAACGAGATCCGCAAGGCAACCGGCGCAAGCGTGCGCACGGTGGCCGCCGATGTCACCACGGCGCGGGGCCGGGCGCTCGTCCTCGAGGCATGCCCTTCGCCGGACATCCTGGTGACCAATGCGGGCGGGCCCAAGCCCGGCAACTTCCGCGACTGGACCCGCGACGACTGGATTGCCGCGCTCGACGCCAACATGCTGGCGCCCATCGAGCTGATGAAGGCAACGGTGGACGGCATGATGGACCGCGGCTTCGGCCGCATCGTCAACATCACCTCGTCTTCCGTGAAGGCGCCCATCGACATCCTGGGGCTGTCCAACGGCGCGCGCAGCGGGCTCACCGGCTTCGTGGCGGGCCTGGCGCGGCGCACAGCGCACCGCAACGTCACCATCAACAACCTGCTGCCCGGTTCGTTTGCAACGGACCGCCTGCATGCCACCGTGCAGGCGGCCGCGGTCGCCTCGGGCCGCGCGTTCGAGGCAGAGCAGGCCGATTGGCAGGCGCGCAGCCCGGCGGGACGCTTCGGCGATCCGATGGAGTTCGGCCGTGCCTGCGCGTTCCTGTGCAGCGCGCATGCCGGCTACATCAACGCCCAGAACCTGCTGCTCGACGGCGGGGCCTATCCCGGGACCTTCTAGATCTCCCAAAGGAATTCACTTGAGCGATCCCCAACGACAACGGGGCAGAGAGATCGTCTCTGCCTCTGGCATCGCGAAGCGCTTCGGCACGCTGGATGTCCTGCGCGGCATCGATCTTTGCGCGCACGAGCACGACGTGGTCACCCTCATCGGCGCCAGCGGCTCGGGCAAGAGCACCTTCCTGCGCTGCCTCAACCTGCTCGAAGTGCCCGATGCCGGCACCGTCGCCATCGATGGCGAGGAGATCCTCATGCGCCGCTCGGCAGCGGGGCAGGCCAGCGCTGCCAGCAAGAGCCAGGTGAACCGCTTGCGCGCGGGCATCGGCATGGTGTTCCAGAATTTCAACCTGTGGAGCCACATGACGGTGCTGGAGAACGTGGCCATGCCGCCGATGAAGGTGCTGGGCCTGTCGCGCCGCGAGGCGACCGAGCGCGCCGGCGCGCTGCTGGCGAAGGTCGGGCTGGGCGACCGCCTGCAGCACTACCCGGCTCACATCTCGGGTGGCCAGCAGCAGCGCTGCGCGATTGCCCGTGCGCTGGCCATGGAGCCCAAGCTGCTGCTGTTCGACGAGCCCACGTCGGCGCTCGACCCCGAACTGGTGGGCGAGGTGCTGAAGGTGATCCGCCTGCTGGCCGAGGAGGGCCGGACCATGGTGATGGTCACCCACGAGATGGCGTTCGCGCGGGAGGTGTCGACCGAAGTCGCCTTCCTGCACAAGGGAAAGATCGAGGAGCGCGGCGCGCCCGCCGAGGTGTTCGGCAACCCGCGAAGCGAGCGATGCCGCAAGTTCCTCGAAAGTGTTCTGTAGCACCAAACCACAAACCAGCAACTGGAGACGAGACGATGAAGAAATGGTTGTTCGCAGGCCTGATGGCGCTGTGCTCCGTGGCCGCCATGGGGCGCGAGATCAAGGCCGGGGTGCAGTGCACCTATCCGCCCTTCAACTACCGCGATGCGTCGGGCGAGCTCAAGGGCTTCGAAATCGACATCGCCCGCGAGATCGGGCGGCGGATCAATGCCAACGTGCAGTTCGTCTGCCTGGGCTTCGACGGCCTGATTCCCGCGCTGCTTTCCAAGAAGATCGACATCGTCACCTCGAGCCTGTCGATCACCGAGGCGCGCAAGAAGAGCATCGACTTCTCCGTGCCGTACCGGGCCTCCACGGCGCGCTTCGTCGGCCGCAAGAGCGCCGGGCTGCACCCGATGAAGGCCGACAACACACCCAACCCGGATTCGCTCAAGGGCAAGGTGGTGGGCGTGCAGCGCGCCACCACCAACGACAGCTACCTTGCAGGCGAATTCGCCGGCGTCGAGATCTCGCGCTACGACTCGGCCGAGAACATGCTGCTGGACCTCGTGGCCGGGCGCATCGACCTCGCGCTGGTGAGCCCCATGAAGGTTCGCACCGATTTCCTGGAGAAGCCCGAAGGGCGCAACTACGAATTCGTCGGCCCAGAGATCGAGGCGCCCAAGTACCTGGGCGACGGCGTGGCCGTCGGACTGCAGAAGGGCTCCACGGCGCTGCGCGACGAGATCAACGCGGCGCTGCAGGGCATGTTTGCCGACGGGACCTTCAAGACGATCAACCAGAAGTACTGGACCTTCAGCGTGCTGCCCACGGTCTGGCACTGATCGCAGGACATGGACATCTTCAACGGCTGGGGGCCGACTATCGCGCAGGGCGCCTGGACGACAGTCGAGGTGGCAGGGGTGTCGGCGGCATTCGGCATCGCGCTGGGGCTGCTGGGCGCGGCGGCGTGCCTGTCGCGCTTCAGGGCGGTGCGGTGGCTGGCCGACGCCTACATCACGACGATTCGCGGCATCCCGCAGCTGCTGCTGATCCTGCTGGTCTATTTCGGCAGCACCGTGGCCCTGAGCCGGCTGCTCTCGCTGGTCAAGCCCGACGCGGGCATGGTCGAGATCCCGCCCTATCCGGCAGGCGTCTTTGCGCTGGCGCTGATCTTCGGCGGCTATGCCTCGGAGGTGTTCCGCGGCGCGCTCACGGCCATTCCCCGCGGGCAGGTGGAGGCGGGCATGGCCGTGGGCATGAGCACCTTGCAGGTCTTCTTCGTCATCCAGTGTCCCCAGATGCTGCGGCTGGCCCTGCCGGGGCTGGGAAACATCTGGATCTCCACGCTCAAGGACACATCGCTGATCTCCATCGTGGGGCTCAGTGAGCTGATGAAGGCCTCCGAGCTGGCCACCAGCGACACACGGCGGGCCCTGTTCTTCTACATGAGCGCAGGCGCCATCTACCTGGCGCTGACCGTGCTGAGCTCGCTTGCGCTGCACCAGCTCGAGCGGCGCGGCGCACGCGGCGAAAGGACGGCCTGAGCATGGATTTCGAACTCATCCTCGAGAGCCTTCCGCTGCTGTGGCAGGGGGCGCTGCTCACCCTGGAGCTCTTTGCGATCACGATGGTGCTCTCCACCCTGCTGGCGGTGCCGCTGGCCGTGGTGCGAGTCCAGAAAGCCTGGTGGCTGCGCTGGCCCGTCGAGGTGTTCTCGCAGGTCTTCCGGGGAACGCCGCTGCTGGTGCAGATCTTCATCGTGTACTACGGCATCGCGCAGATCGACGCGGTGCGCGACAGCTGGGCCTGGCCCTACCTGCGCAAGCCCTACTGGTGCGCGGTCATTACCTTCGTGCTGAACACCACGGCCTATGCCGTGCACATCTTTCGCGGGGCGATCCAGGCCGTGCCGCATGGCGAGGTCGAGGCCGGGCAGGCATTCGGGCTGTCTTTCACCGCGCTGTACCGCCACATCATCCTTCCGCGGGCGATGCTGCTGGCGCTGCCGGCCTATGGCAACGAGGTGATCAAGACCATCAAGCGCACCTCGCTGGCGAGCGCCATCACGCTCTCGGAGCTGACAGGCGTGGCCAACACCCTGGTGGCGCGCACCTTCGCGCCCTACGAGATCTTCATTGCGGCCGGGCTGATCTACCTCGCCTTCGCGTTTGCAGCCAACCACCTGGTGCGGTGGCTGGAGCACCGCATGTCCCGCCATCTTCGCCAATTGCCGGCACAGCACGGCACCGAGCCCATGCTCGCCTGACCCAGGAGACCGCGTGTCCAATTCTTCCGTTCCAGAGTCGGCGATGGCCGAGTTCCTTTCCTTCGCGCATTGCCTGGCCGACGCCAGCGGCGCCATCCTGCGCGAGAACCTGTACAGCCGCCGGGGCTTCGAGTCCAAGGAGGACGACAGCCCCGTCACCGTCGTGGACAAGCACGTCGAGCAGACCCTGCGCACGCTGATCCGCCACCGCTATCCCTCGCACGGCATCCTCGGCGAGGAGTTCGAAGGCCAGGACCTGGACGCCGAGTATGTCTGGGTGCTCGACCCGATCGACGGCACCAAGGCCTTCATCACCGGCATTCCCATCTACGGGACGCTGATTTCTCTGGCACGGCACGGCACGCCGATCGTCGGCGTGATCGACCACCCGGTCACCAACGACCGATGGGCCGGCGCAAAGGGCCAGCCGTCCACCTTCAACGGGCAGCGCATCCGCAGCCGCCAGTGCAATTCGCTGGCCGACGCGCTGTTGTCGTGCAGCAACCCGGAGCCCTTCGGACCGCGCGAGCGCGAGGCCTTCGAGACGCTGCGCGACGCCGCCAAGTGGTGCGTGTACGGCTCGAGCTGCTATGCGTACGGCTGCATCGCCAGCGGAACGATCGACATCGGCATCGACTGCGGCCGCCATCGCGAGGTTGACTACTGCGCGCTGGTGCCGGTGATCGAGGGGGCCGGCGGCGTCATTACCGACTGGGAAGGGCGCCCGCTCACCATCCACTCGGGCAACCGCCTGGTGGCGTCGGGCAATCCTGTGCGCCACGAGGAAGTCCTGCGCATTCTTGCCGGCGCCTAGCCTGCCGGCCCGGCCGTATAGTCGGACGCCGCCGCGGCCCTGTCGGGCGCGGGCGGCGTGAAAAATCCCCGTATGCCGCGGCACTTCAACTACCCGACCTGGAGCGCCCTCTCGCTGGACCGAGACGGCGCCGATCCGCTGCACGTGCAGGTGTTCGAGCAGATCCGCCAGGCCATCGTGCAGGGGCGCATTTCCAGGAACTCGCGCCTGCCACCCACCCGCCAGCTGGCCACCGAACTCGGCGTGTCGCGCAACACCGTGGTGCTGGTGTACGAGCGGCTGCTGGCCGAAGGCTATGTCAGCGGCCGCGTCGGCGCAGGCACCTACATTGCCTCTGTGCTGCCCGAGGAGCGCAGCGCGCCCGTCGGCGCGCCGACGGATGCGGTCGTGGCCCCGCCGGCGTCCAGGCACATCTCTCGGCGCGCGCAGGCGGTGTCCGAGCTGGCGCTGCCCCCGGAGCGCAACGGCGCGTTCGACCTGAGCCCGACGGTTCCCGCGCTCGACCAACTGCCCTTCGAGCAGTTCGCCAAGGTCTCGTCGCAATACTGGCGCTCCGCGCCTGCGGCCGAGCTGGGCTACGGCTCGCCGCTGGGGCTGCCCGAGCTTCGCCGGCAGATTGCGGACTATGTGGGCGAAGCGCACGGCATTTCCTGCCTGCCGGAGCAGGTGCTCGTGGTGAGCGGCACGACGCAGGGCTTCGTGCTGGCGGGCCACGTGCTGACCGACCACGGCGACCGCATCATCGTCGAGGACCCGGGCTACATCACGCGTGTTGCCGCGCTGATGGGCTTCGGCGCGCAGCTGGTGCACGTGCCCATCGACCTGCAGGGCCTGGACAGCAGCCGCTTCGACGAGCACGCGCCCGATGCGCGCCTTGTCGTCGCCTCGCCCACCAACCAGTTCCCTTTCGGAAGCACCATGCCGCTGGAGCGGCGACTTTCGCTCCTGCAGTGGGCGCACGAGCGCAATGCGTGGGTGATCGAGTACGACTTCAACAACGCCTTCCATTTCGGCGGCCGGCCGCTTCCGCCGCTGGCGGCGCTCGATCATGGGGGGCGGGTCATCTACATCGGCAACTTCAACCGGTCGATCTCGCCGGCGCTCAACCTGGCCTACCTGGTGGTGCCACTCGATCTTGCGGACGCCTTTGCCGGCGCCACGCAGATCTTCTCGTTCCAGGCGTCCATGCCGACCCAGGGCGTGGTGGCGGACTTCATGGCCAGCGGGCAGCTCGCGTCCCACATCCGCCGCATGGGCGGGCGCTACCGGGAACGCGCCCAGCTCATGGAACACTGCTTCAGGACGCTGGTGGGGCGTGACTTCGAGCTGTCGACCACCGGCTCGGGCTTGCACCTGTCGGCCATCTCGCGCACGCCGCTGGACGACGTGGCGGTGTCGAAGGCGCTGCTGGCGCATCGCATCGACGTGCCGGCGATCTCTGCCTATTGCATGAGCGAGCAGGTGCGCACGGGCTTTGTCTTCGGCTTCGGCAATACGTCCGCCGAGCGCATTGCGCCGGCGCTCGCATTGTTTGCGGCCGCCCTCGAGAACGCGTGAGCTGTGCCTGGCGCCTGACGCTTGCCTCAGCGCGGTGGTGCGAAACTGGCCAACCTGGCCAACCTGGCCAACCTGGCGAGCCTCCTGCGCGTGCGCTTCGCCGGCGTGGCGCCGCACGTGCAGGCGGACGGCGCCAAGGACTGCTCTTCGCCAATAGAGGCTGAGACAAGTTCTGAGGGGCCGGTCTTCGTCGTGGCCGATGAATCGCACGCCAAAGTCTGAGCGCAAGAATACGCCGCGTACTTGAAGCGTTGGAGTCGACAGCGGGGAACACCAGAACCACAATCG
>JAFECZ010000290.1 GCA_018241905.1 Pseudomonadota bacterium | reverse complement strand
CTGGACAAGGCGGGCCTTGTCCAGGAACATCTTCAGCGCATGCGTCTCCTCGGGGCGCTTCGGATCGGGGCGGCGTCCGTACCAGACTTTCACCGACACTGGGCGTCCGCCCACGGTCGAGCGGTAGAGATGGCTGTGGCCCTGCTTGATGTTCTCCTCAAGTGGATAGGCCACCATCGGCATGACTTCGCTGCGGTAGGCCTCGAAGGCGTGCAGATCCACCTCGGCCCTTGACGATCGGCCGACCGGCAGAGCGTTCAAGGCGTCCAGCATGACGCGGGCGTTCGCAAAGCGCGCCGATGGAACCCAATCCATGGTTCGGGCGAACCAGGCGGCCAGGCCGGGATCGCAGTCGGTCCCCTCCGGAGGCTCCCATAGGAACAAGCCTTCCATCTGACGCGGTAGGCGCAGGAACAGCACGTGGTGCACGGCCGCGCCGAGCAGGTAGACGTCGCCCTGAAACGCGTCGCTCGGTTCGCCCTCGCCCAGTTCGGAATCCTCGGGTAGCACGGCCTTGCCCGCACGCAGGTTGTCTCGCAGCGGCCCGACCGTTCCCGCCTCGGGAAAGTAGGCGGTCAGGAAGCCGGAGATGGACACCTTCGACGGCCGCTCCAGCCACAGGCTGTGGTCACTGACATCGCGATGCGCCACACCGGCATCGTGCAGTTCCGCAAAGTGCGACAGCAGCACCTTGATCAAGGACAGGCGGTCCGCGAACGACAAGTCCTGCCCGTGGCGGTGCACGAACTCGTTGAGCCGCAGTTGGCGCGAGGGCAGTCGGTAGAGTTCGCAGAAGTCCGCGTCGATGTCGTCCCGGGTGGGATGGGACAGCGGTTGCAGCACCACACCATCCAGTTGCTCGCACTGCTCATGGATGAAACCGAGCACCTTGTGCTCGCGCAGCGCGATGCGCGCCCGCTCATCAAGGGTGTCGGCGATGCCGGTAAGCGCGGAGAAGTCCCAGCGCCGCAGCAAGGCTTCGTGCCGCTGGTCGTCCTTCTTGACCGACTTGTATTCCTTGTACAGGCCCTGCGGATGCGGAAAGGTCGCTTCGCCCACGATCTGGAAGTTGCCGAACGAAAAGCCCGCGGGCTTGAAGTCCCGGCCACGGAAGAACTGCGTGAAGGTCTGCAGATGCTGATTGGGCTTACCTGCGCAGGGGTTGCCAAACTCCTGTCGATAGCCGCCCTGCTTGGCGATCTTCAGGAACTGGTCAAGCGTCAAGACGAAGGCCTTTTCATCATCAGGGATCGCTGAGAAATCTGCTGTTCCGCACATCACAACGCGGTAGTCGATGTAAACAGACCTAGCCGGCTCGGTAAGGCGGTTGCGGATCTTGGACGAGAGAATCTTCCACTTGTCGGCGAGCACTTTGACTGGAGAGCGACCCATGTCGTCGCCGTCGCGCAGCCAGTGGTCTTGCATCGGCTCGATCTTGCCCCGCCACTTCTTGAGCTCAATGAGCAGCAAGCGATCATGGGTCAGCAGCACCAGGTCGATCTCGCGATCCCGGTAGGTCGTGTCCATCATCATGAAGCCGGCGTAGCCCTGCCACTTCAGGCTGAACTCAGACGCATTGAATGCCTGCCGCATGCGCTCCAGCGCCTCCTTCTCCGAGGCGTGGATGCCGTCACTGCTGATGATGTCGATCTTCATTCTTATGTCCGCCGCGCTCGGCAGGGAAGTATTGAGGAGTGCCGCCCTTAGCTAGAAGTCGAACTCACGGTTCGGACCTTGAGCCACGTCGCCCCAAATCCTGTTTGGCAGTTCATGACGGCTGAAAAACACCAAGTGATACAGCGGTCTATTTCCTTCGTCGCGCACCAGCGGCATGCGCCGACTGATCGAAAAACCAAGGCCGCGCACCAACCCACACCAGTAGTCAAAAAATGCCTCGTCGGCATCACCACGTACAAATGCAGTCGGATCGATATGGTCACGCCAGCCAGGCGCCGCTGCATCAAAGCGCGCACGCTCCGGGTTGTATTCCATCAGCACATTGCGCCGCAGATCCATGGTGCTGAAATGGACCGCGAAATCAACAAACTTTAGCCGCGCCAGCTTCTCGATCACGCTGAACGACAGGTACTGCAGGTTGTAGGGGTCAAGGTACGCAAGACACAGGGCGCCCTTCGGAATCATGGGAAGCACTTGATCCACCGTGAACTCAGCAGCCCCCGGCAAGGCTGTCGCCGTCGCGCCCATCGCCTGCAGCCGCTCCGCACAGGCCGATGCCCGCGACGCGTCCAGATCTCCGACGAGACACGAGGTGAAGGCCACGTTGTCCCGAAGCGAATGCAGCCATGCGATCTGTGCGCCACCAGGACGGGTCATCGGTTCGCTTTTGACCTGAATGCGCCCTGGCCCACAGAACAGATCGACATACACGCGCTGCTTGAACTTCTCGCGCGCCCTCCTCGTCCCCTCCACGTACTTGGCCAGAAACGTGTGCTTCATCTCTGGCACCCACCGGCCAACACCCTCGCCGGCTCGTCCCAATTCCACCGGCAGATGTGGCAAAGGGTCATCGTTGTGAGCGAGGTAAAAACTCACAACCCACCCCTTTGCGAAACGACGAACAGGGAGCCCTGCCGGTTTCGTTCGACCCAGTCCGTATCCCGCATGTACCGTGCAAGCCGTCGGACCGTTCCGTCCTCGGACCGAATGACGATGTCTTTCTCGCCAGACAACCTTTGAAGGGCGTCCTTGTACATGAGCGACGTGCCCGGTGACGTGTTGCAGGTCGAGGCATAGAGCTCGCCGATCTGCACAGGCTGCGCCCGTTTGAAAATGTTCTTCGCTAAATGCTGAGGCAACACATCGGCGGACAGGTTCTGTGCTGCATCGTCGAACACGAATCCCCCTTCGAACTCCTGACGGAAACCCATCATGTGGGTCGCGAGCATGTCAAGGCCCGCGCCGCCGTAGTGAATGGAATGGTTCTGGTGTTCCCAATGCACCTGCTTCATCACATCCTGCGCCCGTGGGTGCCGCGAAAGATGCACAAGCCAGTATTCTCCTTGACCACTCCCTTCCCCACGAATGAAGAAGGGCGTGAAGTACTCCGCTCCGCAATCCTTCACCAATGCCTGGTACAGCGCGGCCTGAATGAAGCGCCGCCAGTCCGCCGAGTCCTCTTCCTTGATCTGCTCGATCGTTCTCCCCCCCAACGCCGAGCGAATGTCGATGGCCAGCTTGCCAGAGACCTTGTCTGTGAACTCATCGTTGGTGTAGGTAGCGAAAGCCGAGACATGGAACGTCAGGACCACTTCGCTCTTCGGCGACTCGGCGAATATCTGCTGAATCAGGGGCGCCGGCACTTCGCTGTACCCGTACTGGTCCAGAAAGAAAAGCGCCGTGTGGGCCAGGGGCGTATGAGCCTGGATCAACCGAAAAACCGTCGGCGATGCCGAGACAAAGTCGTCATGAATGACGTGGATCGACTGGCCGATTTGCGCGCCGTATCCTCTATCGTGCAATACCTGTTTTAGGTGCGACAACGCGCGGGCATCCTTGTCGATGAAGATGTACCGCACATCCAGCTCAATGGGCTTCGTTCTCTGGGCATTGACTCGGGCACCGGCCTCCCGAACCGCATACAGCATGCGAAGCGGAGATCCGAGGATTTCCGTGCCTCGCCCTTTGAGCGTGTATAGCCCGCCCCCACAGAATCCATCGACCAGCGTGATGCGCAGCCGCTCTCGTCCCCGCGCATTGAGCGTGCGCTGCTCGAAGTACCGAATCAGGTAGCCGACCAGCACCTCATGCTTCGTCACACTGTGCGGATCGATCTCTGCCGGTCCGTTCCTCCAATCGTAGTGACTCTCTGCCAAGCGCAAGCCTTTCTGCGGAACTGAAGTGGATCGACGCTACACCGTGCTTCTCGGGCTCGGAAACTGATCCCAATGGCGGCCGCCCAAGGAGCGGCCAGCTTTGCCCTTTCCGACAGCCGCGAGTTTGACCTCTGAGCCATCGCGTCTGACGATGTGGATCGGGGTACGGCCTGTCACGGCGTCAGCGGCTTGCTCAAGGGGTGCCCAGTGTCCCCATTGCTTGAAATGGAACGCGACGCCGGCCGCGTTGCATTGCTTGCGGAGATCTTCTGGCCATTGCGGATCCATGGGACGCGAACCTGGCCCGGACTCGCCACCAGCAATCACCCAATCGACGCGCGTGCCGCCCTCCCCTACCTTCAACCACTGGCGCAGATCCAGGGGCCCAAGCAGAGGCTCGCACGACAGGAACCGGACTGCCGGCGTATCGAACTCCAAAAGGTACTTCAGCCGCTTGCCTGCGGCATCCTGGTTTTCAACGGTCGCACCCAGCCAAACGTTGGAAGGCAGTTCATAGCCCTTCGGCAGTTGCTTGCGCACCAAGTGAATTCGCTTGGTCAGGAGCAGCCAATCGAGATGGGGCGTGGCCGCAATAAGGTCCAGAAGGCGCAGCCGATGCGGAACCAGATCCTTGCGGTTCTCGAAGACGTCCGCCATGGACGCACAAAACACGCGCCGCCTGGTCTTGCTCTCCTTGGCCTCCCGGTCCCACTTCAAGGGTTCCTTCCAGTGAGCATCGCCAAAAAACCGCCGTTCCGACTTCGCACCCCAAACGTCTTCCCCGAGGCGCTTCGCCCAGATTTCGGCATAGCAATGGTCACACGCATCGGACACGCGCACGCAACCCCACCATGGATTGAAGGTGTGGTGCGTCCACTCGATGCGGGTGTCTTTTCCCATTGTTCACTCTCTTGGTGCATTGTAACAATTCACTGTTTTTTTGTGCGGGGTATCCGCTTAGCTCCACTGACAGAAATAACTGGATGTCCATCCAGCAATACTAGCCCTTTTGGCGGCCTGCCGCACCTGTCTGGACGACATCCTCGTAGGTCACCGGTGCCGTGGCCACGGCCTGCTGCAAAAGCCGGTAGAACAACATGCCCCGCGAGCTCGACGTGCGGCGGTTGAAGCGGAAGACGAACTCATCCAGGTAGGCGTCCAGGTGCTCCGGCTGCACCGAGCCGTGGTGCGTGCCCAGAATCCAGCGCTTGACCAATGCCGCCACCCGGTGCACGCCAGCCATGGACACATGGGCGGGCGCCTCCGAGCCCAGCATGACCGTGCGCTGGTGCTCGTAGCCCAGGTCCTTGAGCGAGCGATAGGCCGCGGAGCCGTCGGTGCGCACCTGACTGCCCGGTTCGATGGAGTCCTGGACGAACGGGATGACATGGGCGGCGGAATCCCTGGGGATGCGGCGCAGGCGAATCCGCCCGAACCCCTTGGGCTCCAGCAATTCGACGGCCACCGCGACCAGAATTTTCGAGGTATTGCTTTTGCGCCCTTGCGAGGAGGCTGGCGCTTCGCGGTCCGTCAGCGCCAGATAGGTTTCGTCCACCTCCACCACGCCGTGCAGGCGGTCACGGTCCGGGCGCACCATCGCGCGGCGGAACCGGTGCAGCATGGCCCAGGCGGTTTCGTAGCTGCCCAGGCCGAGCACGCGCTGCAGACCCAGGGCGCTGACGCCTTGCTTCTGGTTGGTCAGGTACCAGGCCGCGGCCAGCCACACACGCAGCGGCGTTCGTGTCTTCTCGAAGATGGTGCCGGCAGTCACGCTGCCCTGGTACTTGCAGTCCCGGCACATCAGCCGGGTGCGGGTGGCACGGTACGGCTCGGCCTTGCTGCCGCAGCGCGGGCAGACGAATCCAGCACCCCAGCGCAGCCGCTCCAGGTAGGCCAGGCACGCTTCCTCGGTGCCAAACCAGTCCAGAAACTCGTTCCAGTTGCGGGGGTAGTCCTTGCCGGCTTCCGGGACTACGATATGGACATCCATCCAGTTATTGTGCGCCGAGTGGAGCTAACTGGATACCCCTTTTTTTTGTACAGCATCGACATGCAGCCCTGGGTAGTCATGGAAGCGGCGAGTTCGTGCGTCAAGTTCCGCCCTTCACATGACATCAATGTGTTGATGGATCATCTCCACCAGCACCTCGAAGTCCGGCTGCCCCTGGTAGTACAGCGCGGCTGTCTTGCGGTATTCCTGGGCAAAGCGCTGGCGCTGCTCGGCGTCCGCCAGCACAAAAGCCGGATTGCGGGCAATGGCCTGTTCGTCGCCAGTTCGGAACCGCTGCGCCTTGCGCGCCTGGTAGGCAGGCGTCCTCATGAAGGCCTGAACTTCTTCCAGCCCCAGCAAGCAGTGCACGTCATAGTAGTGCCGCAGGAAGTTGGCGGGGAACGCGTTGGCTTCGTCCAGTCGCCTGTACTTGGTGGAGATCGTCTGCAGTTTCTCGACGAAGGTGTGCGTGGGGGCATAGCACGGTACGGCCACTGCACGGCTGTCCCTCACTGCCACCCCGCGCTCCACGGCCACATCCAGCGCCCACGACGAGATCGTGACCGGCCGATTCGGGGCGGTGTCATCGAACCCGAGTTCCAGCAGGATGCCATCCTTGACCCCAGCGAGCGCGGGAACACGCGATGCGTAGATCAGGCGGATGCCGGCACTGCGCATCTTGTCGTCGTCGAACTGCGTATCACGCTCTACGCTGTCGATACCCGGGATGTGGATCCGTGCTGCCAGCGCGTCGTAGTACGCACGCCGCGACTCGACATGCGCAGGCTTGTCCTGGTTCCGCCCCGTCTTCACGTCCATGCCGTCGGGCGGTTCAATGCGGATGTCGATGTCTTCGGAAAAGCGGTGGATGACACCGAACCCCTTCGACAAGGACGTGCCACCCTT